>NZ_CP117416.1:3120000-3420000 GCF_028606985.1 Paenibacillus kyungheensis
TTTTCAACATCATTTTGTCGATTCCTCTTTTGTGTTCTATCTACATTAAAATATACTATTAATATAGAAAGTGATGTTAACAACGGACCTAATCCAGATATTATTTGAAAAAAGTATGCCACTTCGTTTCCAAGTAACTTTAAAAATTCTAAATACTCTTTTATTATCATTTTTTCCTCCTACTCATATTACATTATTTATATATTTTAACTTTTGGAATTTTATCATAAAAAAATATATTTTCTACTCCTTTAACTTATTTTATAATTTCCTTCACTCTCAAAATCATCTCAACCAATTCCTCACGATCAACCAATCGAACGTTATTCGATCTTGCAAGGTTTATTGCAGATTGAGTATAGCCACTGTTTGTTACAACCCAACCCGCAGAAGCTTTATAGTGCGCAATCGCTCCATGCACTTCTTGTACAGCTTTTAAATTTACATTTTTGCTATACCGCTTAGCTTGAACCACAATCCGCTTGCCATCTTTGTTCAATACCAGATCAGCCCCATAATCGCCTTGCGCTTGAGTGACCGTGGCATTGTATCCTTGAAGCTTGAATAGTTGTCCTAAGTAATGCTCAAATTGTGTACCTGTCATTTTGTCAATCTCTGCTATCCCAGATCTTCTCAGTCTTTTTAATTTGGCTTCTTCAATCGAATTTATAATTAACGCTAAAACAACAATAACAACTATTAATGTAATCACAGAAATAACAGCATTTTTAGTTAGATAAAGTGCAATAAGACTACTTAGTATGCTGACTCCTCCTACTAAGCCTAATGTATCATCTTGCTTTTGCTTCTTTTTGCTCTTTCTACGTGCCATGTGTAACTCCCCTTTGAGAATGTTCTATGCTTTTCTAGGATTTGAATCGTTGTTGCTTCTTCTGTTCCACTGCATCACTTGCTTCGACAACCTTTTCTTCAAGCCACCCTGCAAATCCCTCCACCTTGCTATAACTCAAGAACAACCAATCCATCGCTCTCGTCATCCCAATATAAAATAACGATACTTCTCGCTCTGGATGTTCTTCTAGCTTGAAGGGCATGCTGTCGACATTGACGATAAAGACGGCTTTGAAGTCTAGACCTTTAGAGCTGTCGAGTGTGGATAGCTTGACGGCTTCTTGGTGGCGTTCGAATGTGCGTTTGGATGCTGTATTTTCGGTGAACCAGTTGTATGGAATCTCATGCTTGGATAGTTCTTTTTGTAATACGTCTATATAAGAGTACGAATAGCGCTTTTGTACCCGATACAGAACAGCCATTTCGGCGTAAGGTACTTTTTTCTGCTCATGTAATATCTTCATCTGCTGTGCGACCCATTGTACTTCTTCTGCAAATGAAGCGCAGTGCTTGATCTGTGGCTCTATCCCTTTACGCTTGGTGCTTTGCGGTGGGATAATCTCTACGCCTTCTATACTTGTGCCTTCTTTGACCTTTTCCCCTAAGCTCGAATGGGTACGATAGAAGTCCCATGCGAAGTTGACGATCTGAGCGGTGTTACGGTAGTTGATACTGAGAATCTTGGAGCGTCCACGAAAGTCGAGTCCGGTGTTCTGGCTCAGGCTGGTTTTGCGTTTGTAAATATTTTGCGCTTTGTCTTCGACCAGTAATAACGATTGGGTCTCCGGGTTAAGCACCTTACTTAGCAATTCTAGCCATGACGGTTCGAAGTCTTGTCCTTCGTCGATCAGGATCGCATCGTATTGCGGTAAGATCGTCTCGCCACGATTGATCTTTTCCAGATAAGATTCGATCAGCTCGTCTTTGATTCGCATCGTACTCCACAGCCATTCGTGGAATGTAGCAATCTGTAGATTGGATGACTTCTCTATAGAAGGTGTAGCCGATGAATTCGTCTGACTGTTGGCAAAATCGAACAAATCTTCCGGTTCTTCGAGCATCCGATCAATCTGACTGCGAATCACTCTTGATAATGGAATGCCATAACAGAGTACAAGAATTTTCCAATGTGGATGGTCTTTGATTAACATCTTCGCTCTAGCGGCTAGAATTAAAGTCTTGCCACTACCTGCTACACCGCGTATTAATCGATTCTTATCTCCCAACTGTCTGGCAAGTGATTCCTGATGCAAGTCCATCGCTTGAATATTATGAAGCGATAGTAAGAGTTGGTCTTGATAATAAGCAGGCTCCCGATATTCTGCACTAATCCGTACTTCGGGAAATAGATGATACCGAATCGCTTTGATATCTTCGTCGGTCAGCATCTGATTCATATGAAAAGGGGTATCGAACATATTGGTAATGCGCTCTAGTAGATGATCTGCGGTGCAATTCTCATCTTCCAAGTCTATTTCTTCTCGTGTGAGCATATATCTAGGGTCGATCACCCGATGTAGACTATGCTTGACGATATGAGTCTGCTTGAGACGGGTAAAAACAACTCCATGTCCATAGCGGAACTTGAGGTTATTCGCATACACGCCGCTTTGTTGTGTAAGATTCTGATCTTTTTTAAGCTTATTATTGATTCGAAAAGCATAATCTCTTGCTTGGAGTAGCGGATTTTTGACCGTTTCTACCGATCCTGTTCCTTTTTGGGTATGTAGCTGCCATTCATGAGTATTGAGTTCGTAGAGGGTATTTTCGGTGTAGTCTTTCACTTCTAACACCAATAGTCCAAGATCCGGGCCGATAATGACGTAGTCTGGTCGTCTGCCACCGATCTCTGGTTCGTAGTAGACAATATAATCGTCTGGAAGATGTTCTTTGAGCGTTTGAAATAAAAGGCGTTCGCCTGCGGTTGCTTTTCTCGGGATGGTGTCTGGAATCGTATATGCCATAGTTGTGTTCTCCTTAGTGCAGGCAGAAGATGTACGAGTTAGAGTCCAGTTCTTCTGGAAATCTGCGATAATTTTGCTTTAAAATGAAATATTTCAATTTTCTTAGGTCTTAGGTAGCGTATACATTTACCTATATCATACTTCGTTTGACTCATATTGGAAATACTTTTTTTCAAGATAATGGATTTAAACCAAAAAAGCAGGACATCTTCCATCGTAAAATGGAAAAGCCCTACTTTTATTAGGTCTGTTGGTAGTGATCCTCTTTAGTTGCTATATGCTTTAATTCTGTTTTTCTATTGGAGATACAAGTATTCTTTTTAAGCTAGTGGCTCTAATCGATATACGACACATCCGTGTGGTGGAAGTTCTATTTCCCATTGTCCTTGTACGGTTAATTGTTCTGTAGGCTGCCATAGATTATGCAGATTCACTGGCACTGTTATATCTAATAAAGATAGATCCAGTGTTAGTGTATTCTGCTCTTCTCCTGCATTGAATAGAGCAATGTAGCGGTTATGCGTTCCATCTTCCTCTGCTACCCAGATGATTCGATCCTGCTCATCACGAGAAAGCTGATAGGCTTGACGGCTCTTCTGGTTCATTTCTAAAATCAGCGGATTGTTCAGCAATGACAATGTCCATTCATCGTTATCCCGTAATTCTCCTCCGAACATTAATGGCGAACGGAAAATCGACCACAGTGTCATCATAGTGCGCTGTTCATTAGGTGTGAATCGTGTCCAGCGATCTGCTCCGCCTCCATCTACAGAGCGAATACCGATATGACCGAGTGGCAACATATCACAATCCGGCCAAGAACCTTCGCCTACATACGGTGACCATTTCTCACACCGTTCGAACATCGCATATAATAATGACCAGATATCCCAGAAATCATCGGTAACACGCCACATATTCGCATGGTCTCTTAATTGTTGTTGGTATTGTAATGGCGCTGGCCCTGGAGATAGACTGAGTACCATCGGACGACCACACTGATCAATTGCGTGACGAATTAGTTCAATTTCTTCCAGATGAGTATCATACAGACGTGAAGCCGCAATATCATCGACTTTGACAAAATCGACTCCCCACTCTGCATACATTTCAAATAATGAATTGTAATATTGTTGTGCTCCTTCTTGCGAAGCATCTACCCCGTACATATCTGTATTCCACGGACAGATCGAATTAGGATGTGCAATCTGTCTGGCGGTGATATGTGTTCCTTTGATCGCTGTATTCTGATGCACCGCTTGTCTTGGAATACCACGCATAATATGTATACCGAACTTCAATCCTAATTGATGTACCCGATCAGCTAACAGACGGAATCCTTGACCATCTTTACTGGAAGGAAAACGATTGACTGCTGGAATTAATCGGGAATAGTTATCCATTTCTAATGGCTCAAATTTGCGATACGCTGAGGATACAGCCCCTGCTTCATACCACTGAATATCCACTACAATATATTCCCAACCATGCTCTTTGAGATGAGTAGACATATACTCGGCATTACCTATAATTTCTTCTTCTCGTACAGCGGCTCCATAACAATCCCAACTATTCCAGCCCCGGGGTGGATATTGTGCCCATAGATGATGTTCCATATTGAATCTCCTTTAGATATATATATTTTGGAATAATATGCTGTATTTATTTTAAACTTTTTTTGGAAACGGTTGCAATAAATAATATATATATTAACCTACATTATTTATAATTTTATAATCATTTTGCATCATTAATTCTTACAACAACGGATACACGACATTATATTTTGAAATAAAATGTATTTGATTAATTTGAAATATATAACTATTAAAACATTTATTAGTTTTTTAATTATTTATTAGCAATTTTATTTTTTTTAATCTGTAAGACCTAAATATATAGCGAATTTTGTCGATATAGGTATTACGTTATATGTTTAAACAATGATGAGGAGTGAAATAATGCGTATTAATATTCAAACTAAATTATTAGTCGGCTTTTTTAGCGTGATTCTATTACTGGTATTGGTTAGTCTTTTATCACTATTCAGTATGAATACGTTAGGATCGCAAGCCAAGCAAATTGATAGCAAATGGATGCCTAGTGTAAGCACAATGGGTATGATGAATGGTGATATCTCTGATGTACAGCGTCTAGTCCTGAACATGGCTATCGAAAATGATCCAGAACGAATTACTAAAATTAACACTACATTAGATGAATTGTTAAAACGAATCGAAACCGAACGTCTACAATACAAAGCATTGATTCAATCGGATGAAGAATCCAAATTATTTGAAACATTCAACACCAATTATGATCAATTTTTAACAACCTTTCCTGCCTTAGTTGATGCGGCTAAAGGCAATGATATGGATAAAGCGCGCGAATTGCATCGTGCTTCTTATGATGCCTGGTATACTGCTAATGACACAATTGCTCAATTAATTGCTTATGATAATGAACAAGCAGGTATTTTGACAGATCAATCTGTAAAATCAGCAACTTCTGCAAGCATGAATATTATTATTTTAAGTATTATCGCTATTCTAATCGCTGGCGTTATCGCTTACCTTATTGCTAGATCTATATCCCGTCCGGTGAAACAAATTCAACAAGCGGCTGAACGTATCTCTGCTGGTGATCTAACAGGCGAAGCGATCATTATTCGTAATAAAGACGAAGTCGGTCTACTGGCTGTTGCTTTCAATCAAATGGTAGCAAATCTTCGTAGTTTGCTTGAATCTGTAGCTGCTACTTCTGAATTGGTTGCCGCTTCTTCAGAGCAATTAACAGCAAGTAGTGAGCAGAACAAACAAGCTTCTGAACAAATTGCTGAAACGGTACAAGAAAGTGCTAATGGCGCTGCTACTCAAGTTGATATTGCTACCAAGTCTGCTCAAGCGATGCAAGAAATGGCGATCGGTGTAGAGCAAATTGCTGTTCGTGCACAGACAGTATCCAGTTCAGCAACCGAAGCAGCAAGCAAATCGTCTAATGGTAACAAAGCGATCCAACAAGCAGTTAATCAAATGGATTCGATTCAGACTTCGCTACACTCGTTAGGTTCTGTCGTGAAAGAATTAGGAAGTCGTTCACAAGAAATTGGAAATATCACTAAAGTCATTACAGGTATTGCTACACAGACCAATCTGCTTGCTTTGAATGCTTCCATTGAAGCGGCTCGTGCAGGTGAAGCAGGTCGAGGATTCGCTGTCGTTGCTGATGAAGTCGGTAAATTAGCAGAACAATCTTCTCAATCGGCGAAGCAAATTATTGAACTGGTTACATTTATCCAGAAAGATACAACCGATGCCATTGACGCGGTAGAATTGAATAATCTTGAATTTGATAAAGGATTGGCTTCTGTATCGATTGCAGGTGAAGCGTTCCGCGATATTTTACAGGCTGTCAATCAAGTGGCTGGTGATATTGAAGAAGTCTCCGCAGGTGCAGAACAATTATCAGCAAGCACGACTGAGATTGTCCAATACTCCAAACAGATCAATCATATCGCTCAAGAATCTTCTGAAGGTATGCTAAGTGTATCTGCGGCTACGCAAGAACAACTGGCTTCTATGGAAGAGATTACATCCTCATCGTCTTCTCTAGCACAGACAGCAGAACAACTTCATAACGAAGTTAGCGCATTTAAAGTCTAATATTTTAGCTTACTTTTGTTACTAGCTTTATAGCAAATAGGCAATACCCCGTATCCTTTTATGATCAGAAGATCGCATATAAAGGATACGGGGTATTTTGGTATATCATTGTGTACCATGTGTAAAGATAATGACTTAAATTTACATTTTGATCTTTTTCGTTTTTTTACCATGATCATCTAGCGTAGAGAGCTTTCCTTCTGCTCGCTCCATTTCTATAATCTTTTCCGCCAAAATCTTACTGGAGTTCGCCAATACTGCCATTTTGAGCGAAAGATTACTTAACATTTCTTGTTCTGTCGTAGTCGTCTGACCGAGCAATCTGCTCTCAGCTTTGGCTTGTTCCATCGTATAACTGGATGCTTGCTCTTGTTCTGTCACAAAGTGATCATACACTTCAGCAAATGTTTTGGTCTGTAATTGAAATTCGATAATACCTTGTATGACTGCTAAAGGTAATACAGGTTTGAGGGTGCACAGCATCATCAAGTAAGCAATATGCGTACGGGAATAGCGCTTTTTGATCGTAGGTGGAATAATGCCCTGTTTGACATAATTGTTGATCATAGAGGGTGAGATTAACTTGCCTGCACTCTCCCCGGGGAATTTGTGAAAATGCTTTTCTAATAAAGCGACCACTTGATCCATATATAAATCAATGTCGGGAATCTGCTCCCATCTGGGAAACTTATAAGCCACTTTCTCTTTACCCCATGCTTCTAATTCTTGAGCCAGTTTGTCTTCCATTATGTATTCCTCCTTGAGCTGAGCATGTATGATAAGATTCATTGTCTGTAATTTGTGTTTATGATTGTATATGGTTATAATAACTATATCATAAAGTTATTAGTTTTATATGTTAAAATTTAAATAAAATGAATATAGTATTTTTAGTATATTCTATCTCTGTGTAAAGAAAGAGTGGTTTGGATGAAATCAATTGCTTGGGTGACAGATAGTACAGCTATGATCGATACTGATTTTGCAGCAGAACATCATATTTATATTGTACCTTTACGTCTGATTGTGAACAATGAAGCGTACAAAGAAAATGTTGAAATTACAGCAGAACAATTTTATGAGAAAATGCGTCAAAACGAAAGTGTAGGTAGCTCACAGCCACCGATTGGCGAATTTATGGAATTATACGAATCTATTAAAGATAAATATGACGATATTATCGTGATTCATTGTTCTTCTGAATTAAGTGGTACGTATCACACTTCACTACAAGCGGCTGAGATCACTGAAACTTCTGTGATCGGGATTGATTCCAAAGTCGGCGCTTTTCCTTTACGTGAAATGGTTATGCAAGGAGTCAAATGGCAACAACAAGGCGATACGGCTCTGGAGATCAAAGCCAAAATCGATATGATTATTGAAAATATGGACTTTTATCTGATTCCAGCAAGTCTTTCTCAATTGCATCGTAGTGGACGGGTATCCGGTACTCAATTGGTGATCAGTCAGTTACTACGTATCCACCTCCTATTGCGTTTTGTAGAAGGTAAAATTATTGTAGAAGACAAAATTCGTACTTTCAAAAAAGCCAAACACAAACTGATGGATATTCTCAAAAAAGATATCGATCTGGTCAAAAGTGTATGTATTATGCACGCTAACAATATTGAAGAAGCATTTCAAATGGAGAAAGAAATCAGTGTATTTGCTCCGCTACTCAAAATTGAAATTGCTCCCTTTATTCCTGTTGTCGGTGTTCACGCCGGTGAAGGTACAATGGCATTAGCATGGATTCGTCAAAATTAAATACTATTTAACACATTCATTCTATATATAAAGGATTACCTATAGATCTCATCAAAAAGCAACTTGTAGCTATATGCTACAGGTTGCTTTTTTGTTGTCTGCGTTCACTGGTCAGCATTTATAACTATTCAATAAGATGATCCAAAAAATGAATAATGACTCTGACCATATCTTTTTTTGACTATTCTTCACAATTACAGCTTCTACCTGTGATTTATTAAATTGAAATGTAAGCATTTGCATTTAGAACCTTAAGAACTATATCTTAAGCACTAAAATTTACAAAATTGTCTAATATATAAAAAGAAATTGTCGATATAGATAAAGTTGAATGCGTTACACATTACATATTGGGGGACAATATTATGAAACGTTTGCGTGTTGGTAAAGTCAAAATGAGTATACAGACCAAATTGTTAACTGGCTTTTTAAGTGTGATTCTTTTGTTAGTCATAGTAAGTTTACTTGCTCTAACAAGTACACGAAGTATGGGCAATCAAGCAGTCGATGTAAATACGAAATGGATGCCAAGTGTTACTTTATTAGGAACGCTTAACGGGGATGTGTCCGATCTAGAGCGTCTATTGCTCAATATTATTGTAGAAAATAATCAAGATGAAGTTGCCAAGCTTAATCAAGATTACGAGACATTACTGAAAAAAATTCAAACAGAACGTACTGCTTATGAAAAGTTAATCGAAAGCGATGATGAACAACGTCTGTATCAACGCTTCTCTACACAATATGAAGCGTATATTAAAGTTTCACCTAACGTGCTTAATGCAGGTCTGAATAATGATTTGAATAAAGCGATTGCTTTGCACCGTAATGCGTATGCTTTCTGGTACACGGCTAATTCTACTATTGCAGAATTGGTAGCTTATGATAACAAACAAGCCACTCAACTTACAGATGAGTCGGTAAGTACATCGCGGAAAGCAAGTTTTAATATTATTTTGTTAAGTGTAATCGCTATTATTGTTGCTTTGGCTATTGCTTTCCTTATTGCTCGTTCGATCTCCAAGCCTGCTAGATCGCTACAAAAAGCAGCTGAACAAATTGCTGCCGGTGATCTGACTGGATCTGATTTGATTATCAAAAACAAAGATGAGATCGGTTCATTAGCGGTTTCATTTAATGATATGAAGCACAATTTGCGTCAGGTGATCGAATCGGTCGCTTCTACTTCCGAATTGGTCGCTGCTTCTTCAGAACAATTAACAGCAAGTAGTGAACAAAATAAACAAGCGGCTGAACAAATCGCGGAAACCGTACAAGAAAATGCAGTCGGTACAGCCAAACAAGTCGATATTGCCAACAAGTCTTCTCAAGCGATGCAAGAAATGGCGATCGGTGTAGAACAGATTGCGGTTCGTGCACAGACAGTATCTAACTCTGCTGTCGATGCGGCAAGCAAATCTTCGGATGGTAATCATGCTATCCAACAAGCGGTATCACAAATGGATTCAATTCAACAATCCTTACATTCTCTAGGCTCTGTAGTAAAAGAATTAGGTAGTCGCTCTCAAGAGATTGGTAATATTACCAAAGTAATCACTGGCATCTCTTCGCAAACGAATTTATTAGCGCTGAACGCTTCAATTGAAGCCGCTCGTGCAGGCGAAGCAGGTCGAGGATTCGCAGTCGTTGCTGATGAAGTCGGCAAATTAGCAGAACAATCTTCCCAATCAGCGAAGCAAATTATTGAATTGGTCGCTTTTATTCAAAAAGATACGTTAAATGCGATTGAAGCGGTTGATCTAAACAATCGTGAATTTGATAAAGGGATGGCTTCTGTCGCGATTGCAGGGACTGCTTTCCAGGATATTTTACAAGCAGTTAATCAAGTAGCAAGCGATATTGAAGAAGTATCTGCTGGTGCAGAACAGATGTCTGCAAGCACGACTGAGATTGTAGAGTATTCCAGACAGATTTCTCATATCGCTCAAGAATCGGCTGCCGGTATGTTAAATGTATCTGCTGCTACACAAGAACAGTTAGCATCGATGGAAGAAATTAATGCTTCCTCTTCTTCGCTAGCAGAGACGGCTGAACAGTTACACAGCGAAATGAATGAGTTCAAAATTTAACTCGGGACAAACTGTACTAGCACTACGCTAAAATAGATATTCCAACCTATAGATCAAAAAGCCCACATTACTCTAAAATGAAAAGGATTGCTTTTCTTTAAAGAGCTGGCGGGCTTTTTGATGTCTACTTGTATTGGCTATTCGTAGTAAGATAAAATAAAGAATATCTATAGTTAGAGGTTAGCAGAAAAAAGTAACAAAAGTAGCTTTACCACCGATATATACAATAAGCACTTAGCAGACCAGAAATTTAAAAATAAGGACAGTACATTTTATAATTATGCCTTATAACTAAGCAACTTCGTCAATTATTCTGAATCAGGAGGAATGGTAGCTATGAGCACATCCAAAAAAGATTCTTCTCAACCATCTAACTCTCACCTACATACAGAACAACCTTCTCTATCTCAAATGTCTCATACCTCTACTCTTACAGATGAGGAAGATGTACTAGAAGCCAAACGAATGCAATCACGTTTTCCCTGGTTGGATGCTCGCTTATTAGTCGTTGTAGGCTTTACTTCGGTAGTTATGCTGATCCTATTGATCGTTCCGATGCCTACACAAAGCACGTATACCACTGCTAATTCATGGGGCAAATTAGAACCTTTTCACCAGTATCAAAGTGATGTTATCCAGAACCAGAGCTTAATATCTGCTATCAAGCACAACTATATCCAATACGTAAATGAGAGCGCTGAAAAAGACGGCTATATCGTTACTGTCAATGCTGTGACCGCTGATGAAAATCAATTGATTCTCCTCTATACCGCCAAAAGCTTAAATGGACAAGAAATATACGGGATGAACAGTGTCAAATTAAGCAGTATCGCTACAGGCAAGCCTCTAGGTCATTCACGCAATAATGGAACTCATGACGCTGATAGTGAAAATGTATTTCGTGGCACGACCACTATTCGCTTGAAATCAAGAGAACCTTTCCCACAAGAAATTGCCGCCAAATTCCAAGTTGCTTCTGTAGATGATGGCAGATTAAGCGATCCAGTAACCAATACTAGCACAGAAGATATGCATTATTCTCCTACCCTGCTGATTCATTTCTCATTAGCCGGTCAATTCAAACGACCTGAGACTGAAATTGTCTATCCGAACCATATTATTGAATTAGGAGATCACAAAGTTGCTCTGACCAGAGTCGAAATGTCTCCTTTAGAGATGCGTGTTCGCTTTACATTAGATCAGCCCTTTGAACCGTATAACACCAAAAAATCATGGGTAGAAGCGACAGGCATTATTGCAGGTGAAGGCGATCAAGCAGTGCTGTTACGGGCGTTAAATCGAAAAATGGCTTTCGATGATCCGAACAGTTATGAATATATCTTTTACAGCAATTTACTCGATCAACCCAAAACCCTGCAATTGCAAGTCGTTACCCGAGAAGCTGATAATATTGGAGATACCCAACTTATACAAATCAAATAAGCATCAAATTATGTAACTGCTGGCGGTGTCCAGCGGTTACTTTCGCTTGTCTGCGGATAATCGATTCCATGTGGATAAGACAGTAATTCTATTAATGTTCCCCACGGCGCACGTCCATACACAAATAAATGCCCTTCTCCCTTTTCTTCATTAGGTAGCGGATTAGGAGAAGACAGCAAAATGCCACCCGCCGATTCAAAATGACGGATAGCTGCTGGCATATCATCTACATATAACGCTATATGTTGGATACCATAATCTACTGCTAATGCGGGAGAGCGCTGTTCTGTATTTTCAAATTGGAACATCTCGATACTTGCACCCTGACCGATCTGAATCAGTCGCATATGACGCACTTTAGCGCCTTGTGGCAATCCTAACTTCTGTTCAGTCTCTGCGCCTTCTTGAGCAGGCTGTTGAGGGGTAAGCGTATCATAACAAATCGAAGCTCCAAATGCTTGCTTAAAAAACCGAGTCGCTTCTTCGATATCGGGAACGGTTAGACCGATATGATCGATACCTCGTATAGATCGATAATCTTGATGTGTATATTGAGATGATGCAGACATATGTATCCTTCCTTTCTAAATAACAACAGATTGGATATGATGCGTATGTCTTTTTTTACACTTGTTTTCTGAAAATTAAACGGTAGATCCTAATGCTTTTTTCAATAATAACGGTGAGCTTACTGGTGAAGTGATAATTCCAGCAGATAACGCCTGACATTCGTGAAAAGCAAAATGCTGACAACCACGACAACGTTCTAGATCAAGATACCCCAGCGCTTTATTAATCGCAATACCTGTCCGCTCATAGAAATGCTCTGCTCCAATCATCGTATACAAGCCTGTTTTTTGTAACAATTCAAGCGGTTGGTGCTGGATACCAGAGACAATCACTATGCCACCGTACGATTGTACTTTACGTACTAAGATTGTCAGGTTAGCATCTCCTGTTGTATCAATCATCGGGACTCTACCCATACGAAGCAATACGATCCGAGGTTGATTCGCAATAGCTTCATCTATCGCTTGTTCGATCAGATGGGTACTACCGAAAAAGAGTGCTCCTTCAATCGTGTAGATACTAATCTGAGGGCAATCATGATTTTCAGTAACCATATGACTTTGTACTTGCTGATTCACAGCTTCTGGATCAGGGAGTACTTTGGTTATCGTTAATCCTTGACTCATTCGTTTGACAAACAATATAACTGCTAATAACAATCCTACTTCAACAGCAGTCGTCAGATCAGCAAATACGGTCAATATAAACGTGATCGCCAAGACGAGCGAATCACTTGTTTTGATTTTCAAAATATGCATAAAATGCTTACGCTCACTCATATGCCATGCTACTAACATTAAGATCGGAGCCATACTAGCAAGCGGAATATTGGATGCATAAGGAGCAAATAACACCAATACAAGTAAAACCACAATCCCATGTACTACACCGGAGATAGGCGATACAGCGCCATTTTTGATATTCGTAGCTGTCCGAGCGATTGCTCCTGTAGCTGGAATACCACCAAATAAAGGAGTTATCATATTGGCGATTCCTTGTCCGATCAACTCTCGATTACTGTTATGACGTGTGCCTGTCATCCCATCAGCAACAACGGCTGATAACAAAGACTCTATACTGCCTAACATTGCAATCACTAATGCAGGGCGAATCAAAAAGGTAATTTTATCCCATGTCAAATCTGGAATATGAAAATGAGGAAGCGCTCCTGAGATGGCGCCAAATGAAGATTCGATAGTAGCCACTTTGCCTTGAAAAAACAGCACAGCCACTCCTGTCGAGATCAATAATCCGATCAATGAACCTGGCACTTTAGGGAAAAAGCGTGCGGTTACTATCATAGCTAAAAAACAGGTCAATCCGGTGATAAGGCTGTATATATTAAATGTGTTCAGATGAATAACGATTTCACGCATATTCGAGAAAAAATCTTCATGTTTGGCAAGTCCACTCAATCCTAAAAAATTGGCGATCTGTCCGCCAAAAATAGTGACAGCAATACCTGCGGTAAATCCTATCGTGACCGGTCTTGGGATAAAGGCAATTAATTTGCCTAATCGACACAATCCCATCATAAGCAAAAAGACACCTGCCATAAAACCAGCAATCAATAAATTTTCATATCCATATTGCATCACTACAGCGAATAATATAGGAATAAATGCACCTGTCGGCCCACCGATTTGAAATTTGGAACCTCCACACAAAGAAATAATTATACCTGCAATGATAGTTGTATAGATTCCATATTCAGGCTTAACTCCTGAAGCAATAGCAAAAGCCATCCCGAGTGGAATAGCGATAATACCTACGATCATGCCTGAAATCAAATCTTTGCGTAAACTATTGCGGTTATATCCAGCAAATCTTCCTGTCCACTTCATTTGTCTACCTTCTTTTTGCATATTTTAATATTTAATTTCAAATATCTGATTATTTGAATATACAGAGATAGTACGCCTGCATGCAGATTGTGTCAATGATATTTTATTCACATCAAAAAAAGTATCCCTTATTCATAAGAGATACTTTGATTGTGTATAGACAATTGTGGTTTGGAAATGATCTATTTATCGTAAACAGGTTCGCTTATTTTATTTCTCAAGATGTCTGCTTGCTTCAGGTTCATTGCGCATGCCTTCCAATAAAGAAATCGCGTCTACCAGATGATTATCAAAAATGCGCTTAGCTACTGCTAACAATTCTTGAATAAGCGGATCACGTAGTGAATAGATTACCGAGGTGCCTTCTTTGATTCCTTGCACTACATTTTTGCTACGTAATATCGACAGTTGTTGAGAAACAGCCGATCCTTCTGATCCGACAATCGTTTGCAATTCATTAACTGTCTTATCTCCTGTACAAAGTGCTTCTAAAATCTGGATCCGCATCGGATGGGCTAAAGCTTTGAAGAAATCAGCTTTGAATTGCTGTATATTTTGATTCATGAATCCATACCCCTTACTGTATTATCTTCAACAGATACGGATATCATAACACAAAATA
The DNA here is from genome assembly GCF_028606985.1 of Paenibacillus kyungheensis. NCBI lineage: Bacteria > Bacillati > Bacillota > Bacilli > Caryophanales > Paenibacillaceae > Paenibacillus > Paenibacillus kyungheensis. Next base: position 3,134,815 of record NZ_CP117416.1, read on the forward strand.
ATCATCATACCACCAGATGCCCCCGCTTCTCGGCTAGACCGATCGTTGCTGTCATGCCTGAATTGAATTCCAGAAAGTCACTTTCTACGCCATCACTAAAGATTACGCCATTTTCAGGCATCTGCGATATAATGCGCAATGGCTGCTGTTCGTGAATCTGTCCAAAAACACATTCGGTAGAAGTGGTACGGCTAGGAAATGGTTCTCTCACTGTAAAATACAACTGTGGTGTATCCCATGCCAATGAAGTATAAGTGGAGCTGTGAGTCTCTTTATACTGCATACTACCTGTTATCTGCTGATAGCTTTCACTGTGTACAATACCGTTTGCTCCTGCAAGAACACTTTTGAACCAACCTGTTGCACCCATCCCTGTTGATACAATAATGCCACTTGAAGATTGTTGCTCGGTATGCCCTGCTAACTGCAATTGATAACGAGCCGAGACATGTGTTTTGCGCCCGATAAATAAATCATTTACACCGTATAACGTCTGTCCGTCGTTCAATTCTGCTTTGGCTAACATCACTTCTTGGATCGCGCGGCGACGATTCAATACATCAGGTACCACCTGGATCAGATCACGAACTTGAAAAGGAAGCAAAATGCCATCCCAGCGTAGTGGATCAGGATTTACACCGATTAACGGTTGATGCGTGACATATTTCATCGTATTTGCAACCAATCCATCTTGCCCGAGCACCACTACAATATCATCTTCACCAAAAATAAAATTCGGTACATGTTCACGCTCTAACAGTTGCACTCTTCCGATCGTTTGTAACACAAGCATCGATTGTTCTACAGCATGACGATAATTCTGATCTTCTTGTATATAGTCGGTAAAATCAACACCCAGACGCTCAATATAAAATTGTGCTTGCTGGATCGTATTGTAACGAACAATCAATTCTTCTAATCGTGTTTTACGCTTGACGAGTACAATTTTATTTTCGCTTATCCGGCTATTCATATATTCCGACCTCCTTGCTGTTGTTGATGGTTATTTGATTCTGATAATAGTCCTTGCAATAGATCCGGTGTGATATTCAATTGTCCGATACGACCTGCATTTTCAGCTAATCCCTGGAAAGCAATCGCGATCAATTTATCAGGATTCATGCCCATATTCGCCATCGATTGTAACAATGCAGGATTAACGCCTTCAAGCGACTTCATCACTGCAGACATTTCGTAGGCTTTGGCATCGGCTTGTGCTTTGGAATTGGCAATCGATAGTTCTGTTAATTGCTGTTTCTTTTCTTCCATCATCGTATCGAATTGCAATTGTTCTTCTTTGATCTCATTCTTTTTCACACTTACCGAGCGTTCAGCATCTAATTGAGTTTCCCGAATTTGTTTTTTCTTGGTTTCTACTGCAATTTCGGTATTCAATTCATTTTCTTTGACCCGTCGTTCTTGTTCAATCGAGGCATTACGGCGTTCATATAGAGCATCATCGGCATTGCGTAGAATCTGCTCACGTGCTTGTGCTTCTAACGCCCTCATCGTTTCTTTATTAGGCAAAATCGCCAAAACAGAGAAGCCCATCAATTCGATGCCTAACTTTTCTAATTCAGCATTTTGCATAATTTCGCGTGTAATACTTTGAGCTAAACGTTCACTGGATTGAATCGCTTCTCGCAGTGGCATTTGCTCCAGATGTTTTTTAGTTAATACTTTGGCAATATTGATCACCCGTTGAGCCAGTTTGTTCGGATCATCTGAAATATATTGATTTTTGCGTAAATTATACGTGTAATTTAAGATTTGAGTGGTTTTTCGGTAATCCACAATCCGGTATGTCAATTGCCCTTGTACGGTTACAGTCTGATAATCATTCGTTATTTCTTCAAATATAAAAGGAACATCTATCGACGATACCGGTACTACGATCACAGAAGTAGTCGGTGCATAATAGCGGAAAGATAAGCCAACTCCTTCTTTTACTATTTTGCCATTTCTTACTTTCATCACATATTCACTGGGTTGAAATTTGACGAAGCGAAATCCAAACATAATCACTCTCTCCTTTGTTATTTCCTTTTTGTTAATAACAATATAGCACGCTATTTTGATATTTACAATATGATAATAACAATTTGTTAATTATTATTAGATTACGATCATTTCAAATCATGTTACACTAAACGTAAATATCGATATCTGGTGATATTGCTGTTATTAATGTTGTTACAGACATCCATCGGATGCTATGTATTAGAAAAGGAGTGCTGGCATGATATATCGTCCTCTTCAGCCGCCTAAGTTACAATCTCACTTACAGAATGATTATTATCATTATCAGGAATATGCTCCACAACCGGTATTGCAATCTACAGTAGCTTGTTACTGGTCGTCTACTTTTCAAGTATCTTCTACTACTCTGCCTCATACTTCTGCTTATCGTATTATTCCAGATGGATGTATAGATATTATTTTTGATCTGGATGCTATCTCTGTAACTCAAGGGGCTTTTGTCTCTTCATGGATGTCTACGTATGAAGTTTTTTATCCTAAAGAATCTATGAATTTCTTTGGTATCCGAATGTATATTCAATCTGTACAAGCGATTGTTGGGTATCCTATAGCTGATCTTCAGGGACAAATATTATTAGAGGAACTGTGGGGACATTCTGCAAGCACGTTTTGGGAGCAAGTGATAGGTGCAACAGATACTGCGATGCGGATCAATATTATCGAGCAATACTTACAACAAGCGCTATATACATATGATATTCACCCTCGCCCTGCTCATCCGTTACTAGCGCACAGCTTACAGTTAATGTATGCCTATAATGGACAGATAGATCTAGCGACACTTGCTCAACAAGTACATTACAGCGAACGAACTGTACGCCGTATTTTCCAGCAAGAATTCGGTATTCGTCCCAAAGAAATATTAGATATTATTCGCTTTCAGTCTATTTTGCAGATGATGTATCGCTATCCGCAGTATAGTCTTGGGGAATTAGCCATCTCTGGTGGTTATTATGACCAATCTCATTTTATTCATCATTTTCAGCGTTATTATGGTCTATCTCCAGGGCAATTATCTGTATAGGACGTTATCCAAGCTTAGTCTGATTCTGCACAATAGATATTTATCAAATATCCCCAAGGATATGACCGTTTTTTCCAATCTTTTTGCAGGAAGATCATTCATAATCAAACTAGATCAGAATCATCATGATGAACTGACAATAGAAGTGACTAAGAAAGGGTTGGATCAATCTATGAAATTAGCGATGAAGTATATTATTTTGTATATTCATGATGTAGAGCAGACGATGCATTTTTACAGAGATATTCTACAATTACCGGTCAAAATGCAAGTGGATACTTATGTGGAATTTGATACAGGCATGACTACATTGTCGTTTAACACACGCCAGTCTGTACGACAAGAGATTGGACTTGAAGTTGCAGAAGAGATCGCAACCTCCAGTACATTTGAAATTGGATTTGTCGTCGATGATGTAGTAGCAACGATAGAACAATTGCGTCAACAACAGGTAAAGATTGTCAAAGAACCTGTGGTTAAACCATGGGGACAGACAGTCGCTTATATCGCTGATCCTGATGGACATTTTATCGAAATCTGTAGTGCGTTAGAATAACATTATCGTTGTTAACCGCTTGCGATTTGGAGTCTTATCTACTGTTTATTTGATCTATCAACAACTTGCCATCAAGAAGGCGAGTTGTTTTTTTTGTACTAAAGTGATTGAAATTTTTGCGATTGCTTTATATAGTACAGGAACTTACTTTGTAAATGTGTTAATTATGCTATTATTACCCTACAAGCCCTAATACCTACATACTCAGGATTATTTTATTAATTTCGACAAATTTCATGTTTTTTGTATACTGTATTGTGATCTTATAACCGATATAGTATTATGTACCTATATCTTAAAGACTAAAAAAACAGATGTAAGGGGTGATTGTGTTGACTCTAATGGTGGATTATTGTGCGAAATGCGGTTCTATTTTCCAAAAAAATATGCGTAACTTATGCTCTTCTTGTAGTAATCAATTAGATCTGGCTTTGAAAAACTGCATGGATTACATGTGGAGATTTCCTAAAGCGACGACAGAAGCTTTAAGTGAAGCAACCCAGGTCCCTTTAGCAGAGTTGCACGATCTGATCAAACAAGGCAAATTATCTAACGGATACAAAAATTTGACTTATCCTTGTGAATGTTGCTTGCAGCCTATTGCTCAAGGACGTCTATGCTCAGGTTGTTCTACTTCGTTCAAAGATGCTTTTCAAGCGACTCCCAAAGCACAATCTACAGTGGTACATGGTGCACCTAGCCTGAATAGCACCGGACAGAAAGTATTATTCACTTCCAAAACACGTTCATCACGACGTTAAAAGTATCGTATAGCCGCCACTATACGCTATATATAGCCAAATCATATACAGCAAAAAACCGCCAATCTGCTTTTACAGACTGGCGGTTTTTTGTAACGTATTATACATTTTCTATTTAGCTTGCTCTGCTGTTGCTCTAGCTTTGGCGTATTCGGTATTCATATAAGTAGACAATTCGTCTGCTCCTGAACTTTTGAACGTTTCGATCGCTTTTTGCTTATTGGCTGCAAAGTCTTCATCCGTTTTGGACAGAATCATAGTCGCTGCTGTACGTGCAGCCACTTCTTTGAGCTGTGTTTCTTTTTTGAGTAGATCATCGGTAAGCACTGGCAACACAATCGTATTTTCTATAATAATCTGTTCTGGTGTCAAATTTTTGAGCGGTGTATTTTCATCGTTCAATTTGCCTTCTTTGACCAAATTAGCGACCACTTCGCCTGAATAAGAAGCATGATAATATTGACTAAAGTCTTTCTCTAATGCCGTCGCATTGTTCGCTAGTGCTTCTTCTGTAGCAAATAGATCAAGTGGTGTCTTGGTCTTAGGATCAATTACATTTCCACCTAATCCGATTAAATTAGGATCAAGCGCAATCCCTGTACGTTCCCAAGCATCGCCTCCTGTGACTTTGAGCTGAGAAACTTCTTTGCTTAATTGCGGTACACCTTTTTCAATCGTCCAATTAGTTCCTTCAATACCGCTATACATCGTTCTGGCACCTTCATATGAATATATATAATTTAAAAATTCCATCGCTTTCTCTGGATATTTAGAACTTTTTGAAATAGCATAGCTTTTGTCTGCCCAACCGATCGGACGAACGCCACCTGACCATGCTTGCTTGCCTACAGGTAATACAACAAATCCTTTGCCATCTTTAGCATATTTGGAATTAAAATCTCCCATTGCCCATGTAGCTGGCCCTAATATAAATTGCCCTGCTGTCGCTTTCGCCATATAATCATTATTTTTCATCGTTAATGCATCTGGATCAAGTAGTCCTTCACGATAAGCTTTGTTATAAAAATCTAAAGCTACCCAGTAATTTGAATTGGCATCTGTCAGTACATTAATTAGCTCCTTACCACCTAAAGGCTTCGCAAACAAATCGGAATTGCCTGCTGCGGTCTGTTGAGTAATCCATGTGAACGGAATAATATACGGCCACAATCCCCAATCTTGCCACATCGAGACTCCATATACTTTTTTACCTTCATCGGTAGTAGGGTGTTTGGCTACAATTTGTTTGAGTACATTTAGCATATCGGTTGTACTGTTAATAGCAGGTGCTCCTATTTCTTTATAGTAATCCCAGCGAATTGTTGGGCCGATTGAAAGATTAGCGTAGACCGGGCTAGGATCTGCTTGCACTTGAGGAGGTAAAAAGTATAATTTGTTTTGCCCTTCACTCCAATTCTTTTGACTGTATTCTACAACGGTAGGGATATTTTTAGAAATGTCTTTACCATATTTGGCAATTAGATCATCCAGCGGAATGACCAGATTTCCATCTATTAATTGCTTTCCATATTGAGTCGGATCGGAGCGCACGATATCTGGCAAATCTCCACCTGCTAGCAATACATTCATTTTATTAGAATCAGCTTCTACATATTCGATTTTGACACCGATCTTTTTTTCAATCGCTTTGGCAATTTCATTATCTGGATACGTGTTCCATTTGGTTCCTGTCTCATTCACCAAAATACGCAAAGTGACAATACCATTCGCATCTACTGTGCCTGCTTGTGTAGCCGAACCATTAGTATTAGCTGTATTATTCGAACATGCTGTAAGCGTTATCAAAATTAGTACTAACAATACACTAATAGTACGCTTGAACGGCTTGATTCTCTCATCTTTCATAAAGCTTCCTCCTCATATTCTTATATATTGCTACCAGTTATCATTGGTTTATGCAATGATAAGATTGTTTGTTTATCCTTTGACTGCACCCATCATAATGCCTTTGACAAAAAAGCGTTGCAACATAGGATATACAATCACAATAGGTAATGTGACTAACATCGTAATCGTCATCTGAATCGATTGAGGTGTCATCACTCTAGCTTCCGCAGACATCGTCAAATCAGCAGCACTCATATTTGAAATACTATTAGATTGGCTCAAAAAGTTATAAAGTAACAATTGTAATGTTTGTAATTTGGGATTTTCGACTAAGAAAAAATTATCAAACCATGTATTCCATTGTCCGACAGCCGCAAATACAGCTATAGTCGCTATAATCGGCGTAGAAAGTGGAAAAATAACTTTGGTAAAAATAGTGATATAACCAGCACCGTCTATTTTAGCAGATTCCTCCAGCGCAGGTGGTAACTGCTCAATAAATGTTTTGATCAAAATAATATAAAACCCTGTTAATGCAGTAGGCAAAATATATAACAGAAAATTATTTTGTAATCCGTACATTTTCATCGTTAAGTACCATGGAATAAAGCCTGCATTAAAATACATCGTAATCAGTACAAATCGGTAAATAATTTTGCGAAAAGGCATTTCTCGCTTGGTGATCAAATAAGCAAAAAAAGAACAACATACCACCGTAATCGCAGTTCCTAATACGGTACGCAACACAGAAACGATTGCGGCATCGCCTAATCCTTGAAGCTTAATCGTTGCTTTGTAACTTTCTAGCGAAAAGCCAGCAGGCCATAAAAAGACACCGCTCTGGGCACGAAATGAATCGCTAATCGAATAAATAAAAATATAATAAAATGGATAGATTGTCACAATTAATAAGATCGTCAGCAATGTGTAATTGATTGCATTAAATAGCCAGTCTGACCATTGAATCGATTTGGTATTTTCCGCTCTGATCATGGGTTATCCTCCTTATGCTCTTAATGATTAAATAATACTTTCGCCACGTACTCGTTTGGATAGGCTGTTGATCATAAATAACAGCGCAATACTAATTACAGATTTGAACATACCTACAGCAGTGGAGTACGGATAGTCATTAGTGACCAATCCCAGACGATACACATAGAGGTCAAGTACTTCAATTTTGTCAGCAACCATAATATTGTTAAATACCAGATATTGCTCAAACCCTGCTGAAAGCAAATTACTAACCGCTAACAAAAGTAAGACAATAAACGTTGGCATAATATTCGGAATGGTAATATACCAGATACTTCGTAATCGTCCCGCTCCATCAATCCTCGCTGCATCATATTGTTCTCCATCAATTCCTACAATCGCCGCAAGATAAATGATCGCATTCCAGCCAATCGTTTTCCAGATTAATAACAACGTCTGTACTAACCAGACATGATCTGCATTTCCCAATACATTGAGCGGAGTATCACTTAACCCCAGTCGATCTATTGCTGTATTAATCGCCCCTTCAGAACTGAACATACTGAAAGCTAATGAGAATACAATGATCCAGCTGATATAGTTCGGTAATGTAGTCGTTGTCTGAATAAGACGTTTAAAAAATCCATTACGCACTTCTGACACCATAATCGCTAACACTAGCGGCAAAGGGGCAAATAAAATAGATAATACACTCAAAGCTAATGTATTGATCATGACTCTTCCCATATCGCGGTCATGCAACATTTCGCGGAAATGTTCTAATCCTACAAAAGCTGTCTGGCTGAGTGGTATACCTGGCTTGTAATCAAAAAAGGCATACACCCAACCAAACAGTGGCACATAACTGAAAGCGATTACAAAAAGAAGGAAAGGAATAGTCATAAGTAATAAACGAATTCCATCGGCATTATATTTCCGCCTTTTGATCTGAACGACCTTTTCTTTTTTGTACGTAATATCCATAGCGGAACCCCCTTCGATAGATGACTATTGAGTGCAGAATCTATAGATTCAATAGTTGTATAAAGATCGTTTGCTTGCTTTTAATAGTAAAGGTATACCGGTACAGACTGAATGAACAATCTGTAGATAGAATTGAATAATATACAGATGCTTCTTCGCTATTCTTGAATCATTTACAGATTAAGTTGAACAAATACAACACAAAAAAGCATTCCAGATTCACTCTAGAATGCTTTACACGTTATGATTACTTTATATTCGGTTAGATATTATTCAATCGTGTATATCTTAATAAGCTGTCCAACCAGCATCAGCCACAATCACTGTCCCATTTACAAAGCTAGCATCTTCTGAAGCTAAAAACAAAGCCACTTTAGCAATATCTTCTGGCTGACCATTTCTAGGATTTAAGCCCATGCCAATCATAGCCCGTTCCATCCCAAATGGATTCGGTTCACTAATCGTAGTGCCAATATTAGTAGCAACACCGCCCGGAGCAATTGCATTGCACCGTATCCCTAATGGAGCATATTGAAACCCGATATTTTTGGTTAATCCTACAACAGCATGCTTGGAAGCAGTATAAGCCGCTCCTGCTCTTGATCCATTTAATCCACCTGCTGAAGCGATATTGATAATAATCCCGCTTTGTTTCTCTGTAAAAATAGGCAATGCTTGACGGACTGTTCGCATCGTTCCTGTTGTATTAATCGCAAATACTTTTTCCCATAATTCATCGGTTACATCTGCTGCCGGTACAAAGTTATCCATAATGCCTGCATTATTTACGAGAATATCTAGTGTGCCATAGTGTTCAACCGCTGTCTGAATAAGCAATTGTACTTGCTCTTCTTGCGTGACATTGGTAGCGATAGCGACAGCCTCACCACCTTGAGCCAAAATATCATCAACAGTCAATTGTGCTGATGCTTGCGCAATATCAGAAACGACCACTTTAGCGCCTTCCTGTGCAAACAGTAAAGCAATCGCTTTACCCATTCCTGAAGCGGCTCCTGTAATAACAGCAACTTTGTTTTCTAATCTCATCGTGATTCCTCCTGCGATCTATGGCTTCTATCGTTATTAATCAACATCTGTTGGTTAACAAACATCTGTTATAATTATCTTAAAATCTAAAACATAGACATGCAATCAGCAAAAAAGAATCATTATGTTGAAAAATAAACAGTTATCATACTGATTGTTGATTATCTTTTTTTAGACTCGATAAAATTACAGATTAATCACAGACTAATTATTGCTCAATGACGAAATGATGCCAGAGGAGAGTCACTATGATAGATCGACGAATACGCAAAACCAAACAAGCGTTAACAGATGCGTTGTTATCGTTGTTGCAAACAAAAGAATTTCGCAGTATTACCATCACCGATATCGTCACGATAGCAGACGTGAATCGTGGTACATTTTACAAGCATTATACGTACAAAGAAGACTTGCTCGACGATATTATTGAACGTGTAATTGTTGATCTCAAAGATTCGTATGAAGAACCTTACCGTCATGTCAGCACATTAATTATTCAAGAAATGGTAGCATCGGCTATTAAGATTTTCGATCATGTGGCGACTCATCGGAACTTTTATCAGTTGATTACACATTCCAACGCTTTGCCCGGATTTCAACAACGTATTTGTTATGAATTGCAACAATTGTGTATTCAGGATATGCGCAATGTAGAAGCGATTCGCGCGATGAATCAAGCAGGGATCAATATCGATCTATATGCTAGTTATCAAGCTTATGCTATATGGGGACTTATTATTGCCTGGATCCAAAATGACTTCCAATACAGTGCCAATTATATGTCTGAACAGCTACTACAGATCATTACTCAACAAAATGGACACCGGAATAATCCCTTATCTTAGTCTATTGGTTCAAGATGGCGGTGGTAAAATAATCGGCTGATATGCTAACACTTCGTCTACAATTTGAGTCGCTGTCCACTCTTCTTCATTCCAGAAAATCAGATTGCTGATCTCAGGATGAGGTACATGTTGCTGTACAATAGTTAACCAATCATCAATCTCTGCTTCACTGCCTTCTGCGCTGATAATGCGTTCAACCAATTCTATTAATTCGGTTCGTGTAAGCTGGCTCATAGTGATTAGGATATCCTTTCTTTTATAAGATATGATCTTTACTTTCTAATAAGCGAGGCAAATGAATAGCAACTTCTGCTCCATAAGGAACTTGAGGCAATTGAATACCGTACTCTTTGCCAAAATAAAGCTGTATGCGCTTATTCACATTATATAATCCGACTCCACTGCTGTATTCTTGTTGTTCCGAAGTATAGCTGTCTCCGCTCTGCAACTGATTATTTAATTGTTCACGCATCTGTGGATCGAAGCCACGACCAGAATCTATCACTGAAATCCATAGATCATTATCCTGTTCATAGACTTCTATCGCTATATCAATCACGTTATCATCCGGTCTGCCTGATTTGGTCGAATTCTCAATTAACGGTTGCAAAATAAAGCGTGGAATTCGATAGTCCAAATAAGAAGGTTCAATATCAAATGTGAATGTAATCGTATTATTAAAGCGATAATTGATAATTTTGATATAATTCTCCAAATAATTAATTTCATCACGTAAACTACACATCGTATCTTTACTTGCAAATACAGGACGCAAAATATTGCCTAATGCTACTACACTATTAACAATGTGATCTGCTTTTACAGCGGAAGCCATCCAGCGAATCATATTGAGTGTATTGTATAGAAAATGCGGATTGATCTGATATTGTAACGCTTCAATTTCTAATTCGCGTCGTTTCTCTTGAATCTCATTATTGCTACGAAGCAATTCTACAATACTCAGCGACATCTCGTTAAATCGCCTCATCACCATACCAAATTCATTGTTAGGAATCGTTGTAAATGTTACTCCCAATTCTCCTTGACTGACATTTTTCATTTTGTGAGCCAATAAATGAAGTGGACGAATTAATTTACGTAACCAAAAATAAGTCGCGCAAAAAATAACCAGAATACTTAATGAGAATACGATTAACATAATCCGCTGTACTGCAGTAATCTGTTCTGAAAATAAAGTCAATGGCACTTCACGTACCAGATACCAATTGGCATCTTGCAGTTTGTAATAGACGACTTGTAACGGCTCATGATCGCGCGTAATATCATAACTACCAAAATTAGCATAACTGTTTTGCAGCGGACTATAAGGACTTTGTGTACCTACTTGTTCAGCCCGATTAGCCGAAATAATCACGCCTTGCTCATTAACAATATACATATCTCCTTCTGCCATATCAAGAGAAGCTGCATACGTAGAAGCCAAGTACGTTTCATCAATATTGAATACCAGTGTAGCAGTGGTACGTGGTTCATAAATAGGTCTAACTCCACGAATCAAGCTCACCAGATTGCCATCGGATTGACCTACATTATAAGGATTATAGTAAGATTCTTTGATTCCACCTTCGATGATTAGATTAGGAAAAGCTTGCTTTGCTTTCTCATATCCATCGGATTGAAAAAAGCGATCTGTCCATGCTTGCTCTCCATGTACCAGTGTCTGCGTGGTATTGCCTCCTAACGCTCCCCGTGTATCTGAAATGATATAGATCGAATGAATATAGTTATAGTTGCTGATAAAATTAGTGATCCGTCCATAGATCGCCTTTTTCAAATCAATCATATCGATTTCTGTGTTCATATTCGTATTTTGAATATAATTCTGCACATGATCATCCAGCAGAAAAAGCTTGGATAAGCGATCTACATCTCCTACAAGACTATGAATATTATGATCCAATTGCTGGAATTGTTGTAATAACAACTTTTCGTTTTGTTCTTTGATCAATCCCAACATAAATGAATACAGCGAATACGAAGCAATCGAAAATACAATAATACTAATCGCCATAAAAAAGACGATTAATTGCGTACCCAAATGTTGCACTTTACCAATCTTTTTAATTTTTTGTATTTTACGCCAGCGTAGCTTTTTCATAACGTGCCTTTCAGCGATTCAGATGGTGAAGAATGATGTAAATTAGAAGTCCCTTCTCCTTGTGTCCAATATTGACGGCGATATTCATTAGGATTCAGTCCGGTTACTTTTTTGAACACTTTACTAAAATACGTATATTCTGGTGAAAATCCGACTTGAGCTGCAATATCGTACGATTTGAGCGAAGTGCCGACTAATAACTCTTTTGCCCGTTCGACCCGGTAGCGATTAAGATAGTCTATAAACGTAATTTGCAATTCTTTTTTGAACAAATTACTCAAATAACCAAAACTCAAATTCACATGGGCAGCCACTTGTTGCAAACTTATATTTTCGGTGTGATGTTGCTTAATATATTGAATCGCTTTGGTAATTTCACTGCTCATATGCATCATTGTGCGTGATTGCTCTACCACTTCAGACAGATATAATTGAATTTGGGCAAGCATTTCAGGCAATGTATCACACTGTTCTAGCTGATCTGTAATATTGAACAAAATCGTTTTTTCATTTTGATGATAATCATATAGACTGGTACTGATCCATTGTATCAATTGAAATAGCAAATGCTGAATCGATCGCCGATCTGCATATAAATGTTCATCCAGTATACGGATATAATCGTCATATCGCTCTTGCTTCATCGGAGATAATAATTCGCGTAAAGGACGATACAGACGAATCTGTTCTAATTGAGCTTGAATCGGCGCAACATCTATATGTTCCTGCCCTGTATGATACAATCCTGTACCGATAAGAAATTTATGCTGTAATCGTTCATAAGATTCTACATACAAGCGAGGAAGCGATTTGTAAGCGTTATCTATTTCACTTATACCAAAAGAAACTGAACTATTAAAATACGTTCCGATCACATGTTGTACCCGTTGTAAAATTAATAATGTCTGCTGACGGATCTGTTGCTCGGAGAATATATCTTCAAAGCTCAGCAATACAAGATAATGGGTCTCATCAATATAAAGACTTTCTCCTTTTTGAAAAGCAGTCGTAATTTCATTTAACATATTAAGTAATGTCATTTTGATTAGATGACCATGTTCATCTTTAAATTTTTGCTTTAATTTGGAATAATGATCCACTTCCATCACACAAGCAACCAGACGTACAGGTGACAATTGCATCTGACTCTGTACAGCAAATCGTTCAAATTCCTCGACAGAATAGATACCGTATAACAGAAAATCTTTAATATACTTTTCTTTGATCAATTCGATATTAGAAGGCAACAATGAAGGGTTATCTTCGACTACTCTGGCACGTTGCTGATGATCTAGTTCATTACGAATCGTCTGTAATATCGTTTGAATTTCTTCTTCAGTCATCGTTAGTTTGAGGATATAACCGGATACGCCTAGAGACATTGCTTTACGTGCAAGTTCAAATTCTTCCAGACAAGATAAGACAACAATCCGAGTCGATTTATCTTCTGCACGCACATGAGCGATCAATTCCATGCCGTCCATTTTGGGCATTCGAATATCGGTAATAATAATATCAGGGCGCTCTTGATGATACTGCTCCCAGGCACTTTGCCCGTCTGGCAGATCAGCAATCACCTGCATATTGAACTTGCTCCAGTCTACTGAATTTTTCAACCCGATGCGTACAAGCATCTCATCTTCTACAATCATCACTTTATACATTCAACCTCACTCCTTACGTACAGAATGAATATATAACACCCAATCCTGACCTCGTCCACTGGATGGAGCGATTAGTGTATGTACTCCATCATTTGCCACTATAGCGATCGGATATAATTGTCCGCTTCGTGGACAATACCAGTTCAGACTGACTTGATCTGTATTCAGGATACCTAATCTTACTTTAACATACAGACCTTGAGGGCAATAGACTAGAATGTAATCTACGCCACGACTAGCCACTTGATAATTAGCTCCTATAAAGTTAGCTGTTACTACTGATTGATCAGGTACACCTGTTACAAAATCAACCGATTGCATCAGTTGGCGCAACCACTTCATCTGCTCAGCACCAGGACGAGTTAATGCTTGTTGCCACGACATTATAATAAAATCACCGATTTCATCCAATGCTGTAGAAGCATACATCCCATCACTCATACACCATACTGAATGATGCCCATACGTATACCCCAGTGAACCAGCAAGTACAGCATAATAAGCAGTCTGCCGTACATCTACCTCGTCAAAATATCCATTACTGGCTTGAAAATCTATCGGAATATCTTCATAACAGGGTTCTGCTTCAAGTACAGGTTTGATCGGTTGTAATTCATAATCATGCTGGATCATCACATAATTATTACGTACACCTGCGGCATGACCGGATTGAATCATATGAAAGTCTAGCCACGATTTGGGATGTACATATTGAGATGAAGAAGCTGAACCTTTCGGATGAAATGTAATCAGATGAGTATGACCATCACCTGCTTGTAATCCTTCTGCGAGACGATCGATAATTTCTATATGATGAGGTTGATCGAGCGAACGATCTCCACCGAGTACCCATATAATATTATTACAATTCCGATACCGTTCTCCTAACCATTGCCCATATGTATATGCGTTATCTGCTGTAAATATTTCAGGGCCTTTTCCCCATAACTGATTGTATTTATCGCCCCATGTTGGCAAAAAAGCAATATAGATGCCAAGTGTGGCCGCTGTATTTACAATATAATCAACATGATCCCAGTACGAATAATCTCCTGTAGTATCAGGCAGACAAGGATCATATACCCCTGCTTTATTCATTAGCAAAGGCATTCTATGATAAGCATTTCCTGTTGTGATACCATCAAGCTCAGCTAGCGCGACAGCTTGCACAACATTAAAACCTTGCTCTGCCCGGCACGTTAAATACATCAATGCTTGTTCTCGATCCAAGCGGTGAAATAATTCCCATGCAGTATCCCCCAACCAGAAAAAAGGCGTACCATCTTCCTGTATGACAAACCGCTGATTCGGACTGACTTTCAAACGAGACATCTGCGGAATAGATTCATGTTCATCATATATTTCACTCATATCTATAACACTCCTCTCAAACTCAAACTCAAACTCAAACTCAAACTCAAACTCAAACTCAAACTCAAAAAAAGGATGCAACCGCTGATGTATGATTGCAACCTTTTTTAAGATATTGTCTGAACTGTATATTTTTAATACATACAAATAACAGGGTTGCTAGTTAAGCCAAATGTCACCATACAATAATGTGGTGTATAGATATGTTCGGTATCAATATCACCATCTGTCCAGCTCGGTGTATCTTTAAAGCTATCCGGCCCTACCATCGTTAACTCCCCACGAATATGATGATGCGGCCCTAACAGATTACGACAACTGGAAAACAATTCGATAATCACTTCATTTGCACCGCTATGCACATAAGAAGTAATCTCCACCTCATAAGGAGCCCACAAAAAAGTATGCACTTCTTGCCCGTTCAACCATAGCTTGGACAATACCGCATCAGGACGATCCCACTGAAAATAGATTCTGCGATCCGCTATATCTTCTGGTAACGTTATAGATTGTTGTAATTTTACATTACCTGCATAAAATAAAAGCCCTTGTGTAGTTAAATCTCCTGTCTGCGCTGTAGGAGTGACTTCTTGCAGTACAAACTCCCCTTGAGTATACAGACTATGATTGTCGCCTGTTTCGTATTCATACGGGGTAAGACTATGCACATCAAAATCTCCCAAAATATAAATACTTTCAATCTCTGCTTCATAACTCAACTTGTTGCTTTCAGATTCAAAGGCTTGTGCTCGTGCTACCGCATCAAATGTAGTTTGTGAATTTTGAAAATGACGTTCTAAAACGATCTGATTCACACCTTGATGCAAATGATTTTGAATATTGATTTTGCGAAATGAAATATCTCGCCACCACCCACTATCCTGAAGATCTACAGATGTTCCATTGATAGTCATACGATAATAGTGAGGTTGTTCTATCACCAGATACATTTCTTGATGATTTTGAGGTTCATATTGTAGCTGTAATTCAAAAGACAACCCAATATCAACTGCTCTTCCTATTTTCACTAATTGATCTTGCAAAAAAATAATCGGTTGCGGTTCACTCCATTCATTTTTATCAATCTGTAATCGACACCGATCTAAAGTTAAACTGTTCAGATCACTTCGCATCACTTGCCAGTTCGAACTCATTTCTACACTATGCTGGTCGCTTATAACCGAACGAGAATGTAGCGAAGATTCAGCAATCGGTAACAGATCAGTTGCTTGTTGAGCTGGCAATATGCGAAATAGATAAGATTGAGCTGGTGCAAATGTAAGCTTGATACTCATGGTATGACTATCACTTGCAACAATCATTGCTGTAGATACAGTACGAATATGACCTGTCTGAAGATTGATCTTTTCTAGATGCCCCTGACAAGGAAATTCAATCTCTGTCGTATAACTGGTATGACGATCAGTATTGACGAGATAATATAATTCGTATTTCTCCAATGTACTTCGCTGGGTCAGAATCGGAGAATGATCTGTCGCAGATAAAGATATTGACTCTTGCTGTGCAGGTACAACAGGTGTGAGCTGATGAAGCTTGATCGTCGCAGATAATCGTTGATCCAGTTCATGCGATATTAATTCTCGATCAATATTCAATACAGTTACATGCTGTTCAAGTTGAAGCAGACGTTGATCTGGTTGTCCATCAATCAAGACAGGTAATGTACCTAGAGCTATCGCCTGTCCTCCTTGTGCTAGCCATGACAGTAACAAGTCTATTGTCTTACTCGCTATCGTTATCATCGGAGGCAAAATGACTAATTGGTACGAAGCTTCACCTATCCACAATTGCTGATCTTGTATACGCCCATGATGAGCTATAATCGATTCTGAACCGTAATCATGACTACGCTGAAGTTCACATAACCATTGACTAATTTGCACAAAATCTTGATGTATCCGTTCACCTTCGGTATTGATCTGATCATTATAAGCAATCCATGACGAACGAATAGGATGTAACAACAGAATATCAATATGCTTGTGACTTTCAGCCATTAGCATAGATAGTCGCCCAAAATAATCATTAAACTTATGATATTCTTCCCACCAGGGTTGCTGATAATACAATGAAGGTGGATAATCCCGTTTACGGATTCCGCGCAAGCTATACCCTTCCAAATGCTGACACATCAAATTAACACCATGTACATATTGCCATTCTGCAATCCATTTTAGATCTGCAAAAGATACATTCCATCCACTACAGCCAAATGTTTCAGATAAGACGAATTTTTGACCTAATTGATGTGCAACAGAACTCACTTGCTTGGGTGTTAATGGATGATCGATGCCTCTGCCTAACCAGTCGATTCCCGGAGTCTGCATATACTCGTAGGAAGCCATAGCGTCGCCTACAGAACCGACTTGAGCTGTCAAATGATCTTCACATACCACATGCCCGGTTAAGCGTATATGTCGCTCTTCACACCAATCCCCTATTTGCTTCATAAACGATTGACTGAATAATGCGGTAACCAGTTGCCAAAATTGATAGCGAAATGTTTCATATCCTTTGCTTTCTTGAAAAAGAAGAGGTAATTCGGTAAGAAGCGAATATCCATATGTCTGTTGAAATTGCTGTTCTAATGTAAAAGACCATGGAATCTGATAACGTCCATATTGAGGTTCATCTGTAAATACACCTGCAATCGCTTGTCCAAAATGGGTAGCAAATTGTTGATGATATTTTTCATACGTAGATTCAATAAAAGCTTGTACCACTTGAGCATCTAATGTATCAATATAGTATGGATTCACTTCATAATAAGCTCGATATTGAGCAATTTCTTTATAGCGTTCGTCCATCACAACCCATTGTTCATTTTCGATTCGATACCATGCAATTGTAGTATCATCTTGTATATTATGATCTTCTTGTTCTGATAGTGCTTCTAATTTAAGCCATTTTTGCTGATAGTCCAGCCCTAACTGGGGCACTACACCATCGGCGAATCCGCTAGGCCAACCATTTTCGTCATAACACCAGACATTCATTCCTAATCGTTGCCCTTCTTCAATACCAGCCTGAATACATTCCATCCAACGTTCGCCCATGTAGGGTGTTTCTAATCCTGCACGAGCGTGCATAATATATCCACCTAAGCCAGCCGCTTTCATTTCACCGACTTGTCGACGAATTTCTTGCGGGTCGAGATCATCATTCCATGACCAGAAAGGAATCGCTCGATACATCGTTGGCGGATTCTGCAATGTATCAAATATTGATACCGAGGATTGCTGATCAATATTAGGCTCTGCTGATTGATCTGTTGATATATGATTATTGTCTATCCATGAAGATCGGTTCATCTATATCTCCACCTTTGAAGTTATCTGCTGATTAGTAGTAGATCATACGCAATAAAGTTCTCATTATTGAGACTGAGAATAAGCTTGTCCTGTATAACTATTCCATGCTTTTACGTGCAAAGAACGATGATCGGTTACGCCGATCCAGCGACTTTCTCCGGCATCTAACCAAAAAAAGTTATCACTTGCTACCAAAATAGACTGCTCTACATCATCCGATTGGTTATACAATTCTACGCCTACTGCGGGTAATGTCCCTGTATTTTTCACTTCAATCTCATAGGGAAAATCAACAGAGGAATCCAATAGTGACACCTTAGAGGCTTGAGGCTGACCCACTGTTAACGAAGTCTGTGGTAAGTTCCATAGCACTCCCTGACGATCAGCAAAATTTAACCAGTAAAACGTGCGACATTTGACTTCATTACCCTGCATAATCTCAGATACGATCAATAACGGAGACTCTGCTAATGGTGCCTGTTGAAGTTCGATAGTACCGATAAGATGTACTGATGGCATTGTGCCCTCTTGTTGCCAATTTTCTGCCTGAATCACTTGTAATTGCTGGTCATAGACGCGTACCCCGACCGACCATGATTGATCTAATACGCCTTGATCGTCTAACACATAGACAGGTAACGACTGATCTTCATGAGGACTGTTTAATTTGTTAAATAACACAGAAGCTAACAACGGTTGATAAGCATCCTGTGTAAAATAGTGCGACATTTTCGGTACCCCGTACCAATCAATCGTCGCCCACGATACGCCGATATACACATCATTTAATTTATAAGTCACTACACCTATTTCAGCTGGAAAATGACAACGAGCAGATTCCATTTTGTGACGTAATGAAGTAACTTGAGCAAGCTGTGTTCCGATAACAAAGTGCTCCAGTCGATCACATATTATAAATGCATCTGCAAATTCTGATAAAATGCGTAACTCATCTCGCGTATCAAAAGCAGGAAGATGATGATAAAAACTTTTGTCCGGTAGCGGAGGCCATTGCTGCTGTTCTTCTGCTGGCATATAACGCAATACCGATTCCAAGTTAGGTGCAGATGCTAATCCAAATTCACTAAGCATAATACCGCCCAAATTAGCGTAATAATCAAAGCTATATGCTGGTGTCCATCCATTCCATACAATATGATCATGTGTACTTCCACCCCATGGATCAGTGCGGTGAAAAGGTCGAGTATTATCAAGTTCTATACTGTAACGTCCCATCATCTGGATAGCGGGATGATCCAGTTCAGTACTGGTCTCATTGCCACCACACCACATAACAAGAGAAGCATGATTACGCAACCGTAATGTATTCAGGCGTACTGTTTCTTCTAAAGCATCCTGCGGTTGACGCGCATGACTTCCCCAACACGTTGGCCATTCCTGCATCACCATAATCCCTTTGCGATCACATAGATCATAAAAATCATCTGTCTCTGGAATACCGCCACCCCAAGCACGCAAAAAATTAGTATGTTGCTGAGCTGTCAAACTCAAAAAATGATCATATCGTTCTCTTGAAAAATCCATCAAGGCATCTAACGTGCACCAACCACTGCCCTTAATAAATACAGCACGATCATTTACGGTTAACGTCCAGTTGTACATATCGGCTTGTTGACCGGAAGGTAACGGTTTCATTTCGATATATCGTAATCCAAATGTAATCTCTTGTTGATCTATCAATATACGATTGTGCATGATCATAGAATTTTCTGATATGGCTGGACTATCTGGAATAAATATTAGTTGTAATCGGTATAAATATGGCTCACCCATATCTAGCGGTGACCAGAGATGTGCATCTGGAATCGTCAATTGTAGATGTACATCACAAGTGTAATAAGTAGATACATGATCTGGTTCAGATAGATAAGAATCCTGTTGGATAGATTGTTGGAACTTGATCGATTGCCCTGCAAAATTATCAGGAACAATTTCACCATACAACACACCTTTATATGCTGATTGCTGACTTGCTAATGTCAAAGCAAGATCAATCTCTCCTCGCTTGGCTTGAGCGGTACTGTTTACTTGAACAAAAGGATGTTGGATCTGGACTAACGGAATAGCTTCAATACGTACAGAACGCCAGATACCGACTGCTGGTAAATTCACATAGTGCCATCCGTAATTACAATTAAATACAACTGTCGACTCCCATATATTCCATTCATTGCCGAGTGGTGCTGGATGAACTTGAACGATCAATGTATTGGTTGACTGCAACAGGGAACCCAGATCATATATCGGCCCACCAAATGCTCCTTGATGATCACCCAGACGAGTACCATTTAACCAGACATCACATGATGGAGACACACCTTCAAAGATCAATCGGGATGAAGCAAATACAGCGATATCTTCGATATCAAACGTACAGCGATACCACCATGTTTGATGACTATACTGTTTGGCTTGAGCGGCATGTTCACCGAAAGAAGGATCATCTAATATACCTGCTTGTACTAACCCTTGATGAATACTGCCAGGTACAGGAACGGAAATAACCGATTCCCACGATTGATGGATTCTTTGTTCTGCTTCACCTCCCTGCACCATTTCCCAGTTGCCATCTAAATATTGTTGTGGAGCTTTTATATAAGATGGATTGACAGAATACGTAGCTAGTAAATCATTCATATTATTTGAAGAAGCTGTTATAGGTTGTACTGAGATTTTTTCAGCAGGTGCATCCCATGGTGTATGTGTAGCAGCAAAGCTTTGTCGATCTTGTTCGTCAAGACTGCGGGCTTGCTTTAGATTCATATTGTGATTCTCCTCTTGATAACAACAACCGATAAGACAGATAGAGAGCGTTCGTCTTATCGGCAATTGTTATTTTATCTGGGTAAAGTGATCTGTATGAGATACCTATTCACGATTCACAATTACGTTTTTACGTTTTCATCTTTTACTTTTTTTATAAAAGTATTATTTTTGAATGAGTTTGACTTGATCGATAAAAGCAGTATTGTCTCCAGTCGATGTGGTAGCTACGAATTTGATAGTGTGCTCTCCGGCAGTAACTACAAAATTATTAGTTGTATATGATGTATATGTGCCTGATGTTGGCGAATATGAACCGACCACTTTGTTATCTACATATACATCAAATGTTTGCGTTCCTCCTACACTGGTTCGTTTGGCAGCTTGAAATGTTAATGCATAAGTGCCTGCTGGAAATGTAATACTTTGACTAATCGATCCTGCTACTCCACTATCTGTTTTGAGATAAGCCGTTTGTACTCCGTCTGGAGCATTGGCGGCTGGATTGAATACACTACCATTACGCTGAATACCTGAACGTGTACTAAATACCCAATCGCTTGTAAACGGGCCTACTTTGGTATTGGTTGTCGCAGGATTTTCAAAGCTTGTATTGGCTATTACCGCTTCAGGATTTGACGGTGGTACTGATATATCGCTAGCTAACTGGATCGAGATTTGATCAAGAAATGCTGTATTATCGCCTGTTGTGGTTGTCGCTACAAATCGTATTGTACGTTTTCCATTGGCTGTAAAAGCATTGGTAGTATACGTTGTATAATTACCAGACGTAGGAGCATATGATCCAATCTTGGTCTGATCTACAAACACATCAAAAGTCTGTGTTCCTCCAAAACTGGTTCGCTTAGCAGCTTTGAAGCTAAGCTTATATTCCCCTTTAGGAAAGTTTAGTTGTTGCGTAATACTACCGGCTACACCGCCATCGGTTTTGAGATAAGCGGTTTGTTGTCCCTCCGGTGCTGTAGTTGCGCCAAAAGCACTGCCGTTTCGCTGTACTCCAGACCGACTATCGAATGTCCAACCACTTGTAAACGGCCCTGTTTTGGTAGTAGATACTGTTGGCTTTTCAAAGCCTGTATTATAGATCGCTACAACAGGTGTCTGCTCGGGTACATCATTGGTATAATAGCAACGCTTTGGTAGATTAGGTGTTGGATCACCGCCAAAAGCTTCATCTGTACATGCTACGCCATTCGTAAATGTGCCATATTTGAACAATCCATCTGCTCCATACGCTACACTGGCTGTGCCGTCAAAACTACATGTACCTCCTTCATACATACAGAATTGATACCCTTCAGGTCCTGTGCTATTTTGCAATATTTTGTACAAAGCAGAAGTAACACCTGAAGCAGTTAATCCTGATTTAAACGCTTTTGCTTTGAATACTTTTGTTCCACCTTCAGGTAAAATAACAGGCTTGGTATAAAGACTTGAAGAAGTGGTAGGCACACTACCGTCTAACGTATAACGAATCTCTGCTCCTGCTGTGCCTGTTTTTACAGTGACCGCTTCAGATGTATCATACACACCGGCCTTTAAGCTCAGTGTTGTTGCGTCTACCCGACTTGCTATCGATTGCGGAATGACTTTAATTAAAGCAATTCCATATCCCTTCGGGTCTGCTACACTTGTCGCTTTGATAGCTACCAATTTCTCGGTCGTCACATCAGGTGGAGAATATACGCCGGTACTGCTGATTGTGCCATTGCCTGATCCAACCACACTCCAGGTCACATCTGTCGATGCAGAAGCCAGTGTATATTCTTCCGCTGGAGTAACATACGTATCTGAAGTTGCTGTAGTGGTCGAATAATTATTGAAAATATCCTGTTTCTCTTTCGTTTTTACGTCATTTTCAGTAACAGGTAATATATCGTCTGTCGTATACGTATCTGCTGCTACACTTGTCTGACTATAACTAGCGTCAATCACTGTCGCATTCAATGTTAATGTACTGCCTGAAGCTACGGTTGATTCGATCGGTGTCATCTTCACCTGTGCCTGTGGCTTCGCTGTTGTATAAATAGACACGTTATATTCGCTATTGATAGCAGAATCGGTGAATGATTGGTTCGCTGTAAATGAATTTTCTACTGCTGGCAATAACGCATTACCATCGCGCTGTACATCATCTTGATAATTCATTTTGTAAAACGTTTTGCCGATCGTGGTTGTTCCAAAATCGAACGTAACATTTTTGCTTTGTCCACTTTTCGATTCCAATACAATCGTATAATTACCATCTTTGGCTTTGAAAGCGGCTGCACGAATATCGCTGGCTCCGCCTGTATTTACTGCAAGCACCTGACTGTGTTCAGGTACATATCTAGCTAACAATCCGGCAGAATAATAAGTTTTATTAGGTTTTAGCCCTAACGGTAATCCATCCCACATCGTATAACTGCCGTTTGTATCACCATCAGGATCAGATGTCCATGCACCGTTAAGTTGCCACATTAGTGCTCCTTGTAGACCATCATTAGCAGCGCGAATGACAGAATTGGCAAAGCCTGAATCCCAATTGCTCGCATTATCATCGCCCCATCCAAATTCAGTCATCACAATCGGCTTGGAACCAACTGCTGATTTGCGTTCTGCGATTCGTGCTCCCAGATCGTTATAGCTGGCTCCATAGACATGAAAAGTATATGCATCGAATACATCATCTGCATTTTGCTTCATGTATTGTGTCCAATCGAGCGCTCCTGTTTCTTCCGGTCCCCATAACTGAATCCGATCACGTAATCCATCTGCTTTTAACTGTTCACTAACTGCTCGAGACATTTGAGCAAAATACGCTTTCTGATCGGTAGGTCCTTCAAAATCCCAGCTTCCATTAGGTTCGTTATAAAAAGTCATATATTTGATATTGTCGTATCCACGCTTATTGATTAATTCGTTCAACAATGCTGAAGCAGAACGAGCATACGCCGGCAGATCAGTCGGTGCGCTGACATATGGATCTTTTAGATTAGGAAAGTTAAACCAGCTTTGAATACTGGAACCTACTTTCCATCCAAAGTTCAATTCCACTTCGGTTCCTGACGCTTTTAAGGCATCAATATACTGATAAAACTTCTGCATCTTTTCACTGTTCCATGTATATGTTCCTTTACTTGGTTCCATCCAATCCAATTGAAACCAGACACGAGCTACTTTAGGTTGAAATTGATAAATACGTTGCGTATCCATCGCCCAATAAGCGTCGTTATATCCATATTTAGCACCCAGCGCCATCAGATTGGTTGGAATAATATTAACGCCTATCCCCAAAAAGTCGGACTGGACTACATTTGAGGTGTTAATAGTGACTGTGCGGTTAATCTCTGCTGACGCTGCTGTTGAGGTTGCTGCCAAAAGAGGGCTTTGAAAACATGGCAGTAAAAGGGATAACATTAAGATCGCAATTCCAATACTACTGCATACCGATCTTGCTTTTTTCTTCATCCTGTTCTCTCCTTTTATGATAAGAATAATAAACAGTTCGTTTGTGAGCTTCTTAAGCATATTACAAAGATAACGCTTACAAATTGAAGAATCGTTAGAATTAATTGAATAATCTACAGATCCATTTGATTATTTCTGCACAAACTATTGAAAAATCTAATGATCAACTTGAATAAAATCACAGCTTATTCGAGTCGTGCACATTCTTATTTTCCAATTCAGGTATTGCAATTCTAAAAAAGAGGGATTATACTAAGCCTACGATTTTGATCGATCAATCGCTAATCGTTTTTATCTATTGCATGTAATGATTTCACTTATAAATAATGATGAAATATATACACATTCTATGACGAGAAAGAGTACGCTTGTAATCTGATCTACAGAGAGTTGGGTACGGTGCAAACCAACGTTCAGATGCTAGCTGAAGCCATCTCCGAGAAGCAGGCTGAAATAACCAACTAGGTGCTGCCGCATGTCCAGCGTTAACGGGAACACGTATTGATAGATACGTAGCAGAGTGTCATTTTGTGTACGCACAAAGTGGAACTAGGGTGGTAACACGGGTAAAAGACTCGTCCCTTTTTAGGGACGGGTCTTTTTTGTTTTCTTTTCCCTCATCCTCTACTGAATCTTATACGTGAACAGATCGTTATTCACTATTCAAAGACTTTTGAGGAGGAACAATCATGACAACATCAACTATTAGCCAATTTTTAACCCCTTCTATACAGCAAATGAAACCTTCAGGTATTCGCAAATTTTTCGATTATTCGTCAGAACGTACCGATATTATTTCACTTGGTATCGGTGAACCTGACTTTCCTACACCTCGTCTAGTACGTGAAGCTTGTGTTCGTGCGCTAGAAGAAGGCAGAACAACGTACACTCATAATGCTGGCTTACCTGAATTACGCGAAAGTATTGCTGATTACTTGCATACGAATTTCCAAGTTACTTACAATCCTGTCCATGAAATGATGGTGACCATCGGTAGCAGTGAAGCACTTGATCTAGCATTACGTGTATTGATTAACGAAGGTGATGAGATTCTTGTCCCTGCTCCCTGTTATGTATCGTATTCACCGATCACGAATCTAGGTGGTGGTGTTGCTGTTGAGGTAGAGACGTTTGCTCAGCACAATTTCAAATTAACACCTGCTTCACTACTTGCAAGTCTCACACCACGTTCCAAAATATTGATTTTGAGCTATCCAAGTAACCCGACAGGTGGAATTATGACGTATGAAGATTGGTTGCCAATTGCTAAGATTGTCGAAGATCATAACCTAGTTGTGATTACCGATGAAGTATATGCAGAATTAACATACGGGCAAAAGCATGTGAGTTTTGCAAGTCTCCCGGGTATGAAAGAAAGAACATTGTTACTTAGTGGCTTTTCCAAAGCTTTTGCTATGACCGGTTGGCGTATTGGATATGCTTGTGGCCCTGAAGAATTAATTCAGGCTATGCTCAAAATCCATCAATATACTGTTATGTGTGCACCGATTCTAGGTCAGATTGCTGCGCTGGAATCGCTCAAACCTCATGGTCTGGCTGCAAAAGATGAAATGATGGCTTCCTATAATGCTCGCCGTATATCTTTTGTACAAGGATTACGTCAAATCGGGCTACAATGTCATGAACCACTCGGTTCCTTTTTCGCTTTCCCTTCTATCGCTCATACAGGTTTAACTTCAGAACAGTTTGCAGGTCGATTGTTACAAGAAGTGGGTGTATTGGCTGTACCGGGTACAGCATTTGGTAAAGGTGGCGAAGGATTTATACGTTGCTCTTATGCTACATCTTCTGTGCAATTGGATGAAGCATTAGAACGTATGCGTCAATTTTTGCAGACTCTTTAGTAGATCTTTTTATAAGATAAATGCAGTGATGTATGATCAATCATTTTAGAGCTGAACTGATATTGAAGATTCAGCTCTATCGATTGGATCATGTTCTATTCCCCACTCGATATGGATCACTTGTTGCAGACGTGTGATTACTTGCTCCCAGCTTATTTGCTGTTGTAGATGATAAATACCGTAAGGCATATTTGAAGTATAGAGTATCTCTGCAACAATCGCTGTCACTTCAGCAGTAACAATCGACTGACGATAACCTGTTAACCAACCAGAGACCGATACTAATTGATTGTCGTATAAGCCAATCACTTCTGCTTGGATACCATATTGCTCACTCCCTATATGCATATTGCTAAATATAGCCACAATAGCTCTACGTATCCATGAGATTGATAATAAACGGAAACAGCCTATTTTTTGTAGACTAGCGATTATTCTGGTTATTGCTACTGAATCAAATCCAAGACGTGTAGATATGGTTGGTATCTCTGTTGTTCTGGCTAATGCTTGTTGATCTGAAAATGGAAAACGATATACATATTGATAAGGTAATGCTGTGCCTAATAACACCCTGCGTCCTTCGGTAAAACTATGAACTTCGCTCCATTCTCCTTGCTTTTTCACCGAAAAAGAGGTATTCAACTGATCGACTGTCCATTCGATCGCTGCTTGACCATGATGTTCTCCTAATCCCAATACAACAGACAATTCTAGTTGATCGATATGATCCAATAAGGTACAGACATGCTGTGCTAGTAAATTGGTTAATCCAGGTGCTAGCCCTACACTCAGTAATGCTGTCGCTTGCCAAGAAGCTGAATTCAGTTGTTCTAGCTGATATAGAAAAGAATCTTTAGCCGAGATATCAATATAATGAATACCTGCACTCAAGCAATATTGCACCCATATCGTATCATGCTGATCCAGACACATAATAACTAATTTTACGTTCGACCATTGATATAATTGTTCAAATTGTTCTTGAATATGAGGCTGGATAATGACATGTGATTCTGTATAATCATGATCTATAGTAATAGCCGGATGTTGCTTGATATCCCATTGTAATGGCTTTACTTTTCCTTTGGTGGTACGGCTAAATTGCTCTGCTCGGGCTATATTTCTTCCAGCAGCATACACTTGTTCTGGAAATAATTCACTTAAGCGCTGACAAATAGTCTGCCCTACACTTCCATATCCTCCTACAACAACAATCTGTTCTTTTTCCATCGGTTACACCCCTACTATTTATCTCTATATTTTGGATATGATTTATGCGTTGATTGCACTTGAAGTCCATCTTCTGTTAGCCTGTATAGATACTCATAATCTGGAATCTTGTGATAAATACGCTCTATGTACTGTTCTGCTGGGGAATCGTTACAGCTTATGGATATATCGGAATTGGTCATAGTCATGCTCCTTCTGGTATAATCGGTAACTATTATTAAGTATATAGAGTTATCGTAAGATCACTATCCCAGAAAGATGGGATTTGTATCGTATACATGAGCAAAGATAGAACTGATAGGACAGAAATCTAACAAAGGTAGGCGATCATTATGAATACACCGACTTACATGCAAAAGCTCGAAGAATTCGCGCAACGTTCTCATTCTTCTTATGCGTATATCCACTCTTTATTAGAAGAATTAAAACCAATGATTCCTTTTGCAGGTGCTTGTTGTACAAATATTGATCCGTATCGCTTACTGTCTACTGGAGCAGTAGTCGAACACAATATCGAATCCATTCATCATCAATTGTTAGCTTATGAATACGGACATGAAGATATCAATCACTATGATGAACTGGTTTATTCCGATCATCCTGTAGTGACATTGCATCATATTACAGAAGGTCAACCTGAACAGAGTTCGCGATATCGAGATATTTTGGAGCCTGCTGGCTTTGGAGATGAATTACGGGCAGCTTTATTATATAAAGGTAAATGCTGGGGATATTTGACCCTTTTTCGGAAAAAAGATCAATCTTTATTTAGCGAACAAGAATGTGGGGTATTAAGTGAAATTTCTCCTCTGATTGCCCGGCATTTGCGTCAATTCAGTCTAGCGATTCCTTTTGTCAATGAAATCAAATTACGTTCGCCTGGCATTATGATGTTCTCCGAACAATTAGAATTGTTGTCATCCAATTCGGATACTTGCCACTGGTTGGACGTATTACGTCAACATGAAGGCATTACCGAATCTGTACTTCCACGTCCTATTCTTGCTGTAGCTAGTATGGCATTAGCTGATTATACTCATACAGCAAAATCATCACACCAGTGGGAGCACCCTTCGACAGAAAACTCACCTATTCAAGTATGTGTACCTGTACGTCAACATGATTATGTACATATTACAGCGTATGGTCTGTATGGCAAGAACACCGGTGTCCAATTGATGATAGCGATCCAATCGGCTTCTCCACTTGATATTTTGCCATGGATGATGGAAGCTTATCATTTATCTGAACGTGAACAGCAGATTGTCGATCAAGTGATCGAAGGATTATCAACACGCAAAATTGCTGATATTTTGCATATTTCACCGTATACTGTGCAAGATCATCTCAAATCTATTTTTAGCAAAACAAAAACGACCAGTCGTAGAGAACTGATCGCTCGTCTATTATCCCGAACAACATGTCTAGAAGATAATAATGTACCTTTATCATTGTAAAATCTCGACATAATAAGTAGACATTACACATATACATGAGACATTCAAATCAAAGTGATTTTTCGATTAAATATCAACTTACCCAATCGATAGCACTCTTCGTTTATTTCCAGATTGCAGTAATATGCTTGCTTTTACGTCTCATGTATCGTTTCAGCGCACTTTCGCTTTTGCGAGTCGCCAGTGTCTGCTTAACACCTTGCATTAACAATTTATAGCGCCAATCATCATCATGGCTAATTTTGTGTAATTCATCCAAAAATTCTTCACTCATTGTAATCACTCCAGTTCCAGAATACGAACTCTATACTTATATTATACCCAATGTATATGAATTCTTTATGGAAACTAGCTTAAGATTAGCTGAAAAATGTATGAAGAATAATTACTTATTCTTGTGCTCACGTTTAAGTCTTATTTCGATTCGTACTACACATGGTAGAGCATTTGCTATTACAGGGCTGGTATTAGGATCAGTGCAGATCTTTTTTGTACTTCTACTTGTGTTTCTAGTCAATTAAGTCGATAAAACTCAACCTTTGATCGCGCCTTCAGCCATTCCAGCTAATACTTGTTTGTTGAACACAGCGAATAAAACTACTGTTGGAATGGTAGCGATCATAATCGCTGCGAACATCGGTGCATAATCGGTTGTATATTCCCCTGCAAAACGGGTCAGACCAACAGGAAGCGTGAGTTTGTCAGGATCAGAAATAAAGACAAGTGCTAATAACAACTCGTTCCAAACCCCCACAAAACTCAAAATCGTAACTGTCATCAGCGCAGGCTTCGAGATCGGTATAACGATCCGCCAAAAAATACTATATACTGTACAGCCATCCATCACAGCAGCTTCCAACATTTCTTTCGGAATACCTGTAAAAAATCCGCACAATACCAGTACAGCCGCTGGCAATCCAAATGAAATATAAATCAGAATCAGACCGAACTGCGAATCCACTAATCCGACTTTGGTAAAATATACAAACAGTGGAATCAATGTCGCATGAATCGGAACCATCATTCCTAATAGAAAATAAACAAACGTCGCTTTTGATAATTTCCAACGTAATTTGGTTAAAGCATATGCCGACATCGCGCTAAATACCAGTACAGCGACCAAAGTAGCTGAAGAAATCCAGACCGAGTTCAGCAGATATCTGCCTGTATTACCTGTTGTCCAGGCATTCCAATAATTACTCCACATCCAGTGTTGGGGCAATCCCCATGGATTAGTATAGATTTCAGGTGTTTCTTTGAGCGAATTAAGCAATAACCATAACAATGGATATACATAGAAAATCGCTACAAAACACAGCACAGCATAAATCATGATTTTACCTAGCGGAAAAAAACGTCGTGTATCTACATTACTTTGCCGTTTGGTTGTCTCTACATAAGGCGAAGATTTCATCCTTCCTGTTCACCCCCATCGCTATCCGATTTAATATTCAATACTTGATTTGCGGAAAATCATATTGATCAGCACTGTTGCCGCCAGACACATTAACAACAAGATAACAGACAAGGCGTCTCCATACCCGTATTCAAATTGACGGAACGATCTACCGTACAGATAAGAAGCGAGTACCTGTGTCTGATTGGCAGGCCCTCCACCTGTCATGACAAATACGAGGTCAAAGAACTTGAGTGAACCAATTGTTATCAGAATCGTTGTTACTTTCATAATCGGTTGTACCAGTGGAATCGTCATATGCCAGACAACTTTCCAACCTACCGCACCATCGATCCGAGCCGATTCAAAAATATGCGCAGGGATATTCTGAATAGCAGCAATATACAGAATCATCGTATACCCGAGATATTGCCAGCCTACGACAAAAGATACCGCCCACATTGCTGTATCCGGTTGAGATAACCAATCGTTAGCCAGTGAGGACATCCCCAGCACTTCTAACAATTTATTAAGCATGCCAATTTCAGGATTATAGATAAAGCTCCACATCATCCCTACAGCCACACTAGAGATAACCGCTGGAAAAAAGAAAATATTTTTAAACCATTCTTTGCCTTTGATCGAACCTGTAATCAAAATAGCAAGCAAAAATCCGAGTCCTTGCTGAATAACCAGACTGACAAACAATAAAATCATCATATTTTTGATACTGGTAAAAAAGACCGAATCTCTGGTAAACATACGTGTGTAATTATCCAGACCGATAAATTTCATCGGACTAATAACATCCCATTTGAAAAAGCTAAAATAAATCGAAGCCACAATCGGAATAAATACGATCGCTGTATACAGTAGCAATGCAGGCAACAAAAATACAATAATCGCTGACTTATTTCGTAACATTCGTTCCATCATCTTCCGCCTTTCCAGAACTACAATGGTGTCTAATATTTACTTTGCAGATTATCTAGCTGAGGAATAAGCAGTAAGAAATCACTATCACTAAGGCTCCTTATCATTCAGATGCCAGAGAATTATGATTTCTTACTGTATTTTTTTGTAATGAATACTTTGCTGTTTTTTATTCTTTGTTATCTTGCGTGAATTGCTCTAGACTTTGAAAAGCTTCTTCTGGTGCTTGTCCTGCTAATATCGCTTGAATCGTTGTATTGTATTCATCGCCGATCTTCGCACCCAGACCTACATCGTAGAAAATAAACATGCCTTTCATATCAGACATTTCTTTTTGCAAATCTTGTGCAACAGCAGGCACTTTGTCTTTATCCAGCTTCACATTGACTGCTGGAATATCTCCATTTTCTTCTGCCAATTTGGTCTGGACTTCATTACTTGTCCAAGCTTTGATATATTCAAGAGCCGCATCTTTATTTTTGGTATTCGCGCGAATGACTAGATTGTAACTAGGTTGCCCTAACCATGTGTTTAGATCACCTTTACCGCCTTCAAATGTAGGGAATTTGGCGATTCCTATTTTGCCTTGAACTTTGGAATCTGCTGCTTCTACTGAACCTACTGCCCAGCTTCCCATCACGAACATAGCTGCTTCACCATTTTTGAACATATTCGTAATTGCAGTATTATCCAATCCTAAGAATCCGGAAGGAAAAGCACCCATATCTCGTAATTCATTCATTACATTTCCTGTCTGAATATACGAAGGGTCCATCCATGTGCCTGTTCCTTCCATCAATTTGTTAAATGGCTCGTCTCCACCGATTCGATTCGCTACCATTTCGCTAAATAGAGCGCTTGTCCATGATTCTTTGGCTCCAAATGCAAATGGTGTAACGCCATTATCTTTAAGTACTTTAATAACATTTTTGAGTTCTTCGTAAGTAGTTGGTGGAGTCAGATTATATTTTGCAAAAATTTCTTTGTTATAAAAAAGAGGCACTGTCGCAAATGCTGTCGGGATCGCATACACTTTATTATCAAATGTCAGTAGATTGAATGCCCCTGAAGTAAAGCTTTTTTTCCATTCAGGATCAGCATTCAAAATTTCAGTCAAATCCATAATTCTGCCCGAATCTGCATACGTTTTTAACTTACCAGCAGCATGACTTACAAATACATCCGGGCCTGCATTCGCCGCAAGCTCTGCATTAAGCTTCGGATAATACCGATCAGTTCCCGGGATATGCTGTACTTTCATCGTGGTTGTCGCATCTTTACGTTCATTGTATTGTTTGGCTAGTTGTTCCGACATCTTATACACATAACTGTCTGCATTTTGCCAGTCATAGATAACCGTTTCACTTGTTCCTCCTGTAGAACCTGATCCTGTAGACGATTCTGAACTATTCCCGCATCCTGCAAGTATACTGCTTAATAAAAGAACACCTGTGAGTACACCGATACTTTTTTTCCAATACCCCTTTGTCATGACTCTTTTCATCCTCTCATGCTTTCGGTATAGAATACGCTTTCATCATATAAGGTGATCGGCATATCGACCATGTGGTATTTCTGACATTTAGCTTGAAAATTCCGACCTTTTTTCCATTAAAAGTCTATTAGGAATACGCAAAATGATCGTTGTTCCTTGCTCTTCTATACTGTTAATCTTCAGACCATATTCTTCTCCATAATGCAGTTGTATTCGTTGATGCACATTCAGTAGCCCTATACCTGATAATGTAGAATCCGAAGGATTTTCCAGATAATGACGTAACGTTTCCAGTTGAGCGGCGCTCATTCCCAATCCATCATCAGCTATCGCTAACACCAGCGTATCTTCACTTTCATACGCATGAATACAAATATGTCCATTATCCATCTGCATCTCTAATCCATGTACAATCGCATTTTCAATAATCGGTTGCAAAATAAACCGCGGTACAATAACCGACAGTACCGCTGGATCAATATCATATTGCATATCAAATTTATCGACGTATCTTACTTTTTGAATATAAATGTATTTTTTGACGCTTTCTAATTCTTCACTCAGTGTAATAAAATCTTTGCCTTTGATTCCTTCTCGCATTAGATCGCCTAACGCTTTGGACAGTTTACCTACTTCCGGTACCCCTTCGATTCGTGCCATCCAATTCATCGTTTCAAGCGTATTGAATAGAAAGTGCGGATTGATCTGGAACATTAGAAATTTGAGTTGAGATTGCTGACGTAGACGTTCTTCTTCATACACTTGATTGATCAAATAATGAATACGGGCGATCATACGATTAAAGTTCAGACTAAGAATACCTATCTCATCTCGTGACGGATAATTAAAGCTAATCGACCAATTTTCACGTTCGGTATTTTTCATAATCGAAGATAATTGACGAATCGGTCTGGAAATACTCACTGACAAATAATAGCCCAAAATAAGAGTGATCAAAGCAACAACGACAAACAAAATAATCATCCATTGTTGCAACATAATCGATTGTTCCGAATAGCGAGCCGTCGGAATAATACTTACAATTTTCCAGTCTGTATTCTGAATACGTTGATACGATACTATCTGCTGTTTATCATCAATATCGTCTGCAAAATCACCTGTATCGCCACTGGTAATAATCTTTTGTAAATACGATTCTGATGGGGTATGGTGAATCAGTTCTTTGTGCCTGCTTGAGATAATCTGTCCATGACTATCAATAATAAATAGCTCACCCTGTTCATTGAGCTTAATCTGACTGTACACTTTATAGAGAGCTTCCTCATGATAAGTCAACAAAAAATAGCCTATCTTTTGCAGGCTATCGACATCATAAATAGTACTTACAGCGGCTACTACCGATTGTTGCCCCGAAGGATTGAACCATGACAAATCACCGCGATTACGTTGAAGCACTTGCCAGTTCTGATCACGCAAGTCTAACTTTTTGGCATACATACTGGTCTGAAAAGAAGTGCCATTGAGCGCATACAGACTAACCCCTTCTACGTCTTCTCGATCGCTGATTAATCCATACAAAATATTGCGTATCTGCTTATCCGCAGAGACGTATTGCAGATCTGTCCATTGTTGTCGATTGACTGCTTTGAGCGATTTGCGAATTTCTTGATTGGTAAAAATCGAATAATACAATCGCTCAATATCATGCATATGCAGTTCTATATTTTTACTGACTTCACTTAGCATATCCATCGTATAAATATTGGTCTGTTCTTGAATAAGCGAGCTAGATTTCTGGTACGTCCAGACGCTTATCACTGCTAACGGAATCAGATTCAGTACGATAAAAGCGATAAATAATTTATTGCGAATATTAAGATCACGAGCCGCTTGAATCAGTCGATACAACATCACTTCAAGCATGAGGATAATCTCCTTTTTTGCGAAATTCATTCGGTGTTAATCCATATCTTTTTTTGAATACTTGTCCAAAATAGCGAGCATCACGAATCCCGACTTGCTCGGCAATTTTGTAAATTTCCAGATGAGAATTACCAAGCAATTGAACGGCTTTTTGCATCCGAATCCTTGTAAGCGTATTCAAGAAATTATCGCCTGTTTCTTTTTTAAATAACCGACTTAAATAGTCTGCATTAAAATGATTTTTGTCTGCCATCTGTTCGATAGTAATATCTTTCATATATTGCTTTTCCATTGTTTGTAGCATCTGCTGAATCACAGGATGTAGCGAAGGCTGATCAGGATGAGCGGTATGCTTGCCTTGTAAAGTCAGTGCATATTCTTCCAACTGGTCACGTAACTCTTCTTCTGTACTCTGCCGCTGGCGTTCTTCTATAATCATTGCTTTGGCTTTGAGACAAGCAGCGATAATCTCATCTGGATCAGTCGGCTTCAATACAAATCCTAATGCTCCCAACTGAATCGCTTTGAGCGCATAATCCAATTGATGATAAGCGGTAATAAAGATCACTTTAGGTGCACATTGTTGCTGATTCAGACTGTCCATAAGTGCTAACCCATCCATGCCTGGCATACGAATATCGGTAAGCAATAGATCAGGTTTTTGTGTAAGACTTAATTGTCTGGCTTCGATTCCGTTTGCAGCTATGCCAATCAATTGAAATCCATGATCATGCCAATCTAACATTTCAAGCCCTCTACGAGTCATCGCTTCATCATCTGCTATCATCAATGTAATCATCTGTTCTCCTCCTGTATTCCATGAATTAAGCAATGAAAAGGTATATTTGTCGCCTGACTCCATTGTGGTGCACGCTGCATATGATCGTTATAACTCCAGACAAATTTGAAATGATGTCCATAATCCCAATCGGCTTTGGCTAGATTTTGTTGCCAGAATTCAATATCTGTATAGCGAAAAAGTACAGGAATAGCCTGTTGAAGTGGCAAGCGATCTACTGGTGAATACAGACTATGTGTATCTGTTGTGTGTCCATCCCAATGACGACTAGCTCGCAACACTTTGCACATTTGTAATAAAGGATATAATCCACGTCTAAATAATGAAGATTGTCCTAGATCATGCAATATATTCAGCGCATGAGAAAAGGTTAACGTATGACCGATCAGATCGTGATGAGCTTCGGCGATATAGATAGGGTCGGTCTCTGCTAATTCTTGCAAAATAAACGCTGACAACTGCGCAGGAGATTCGATACTTGGAAATGAATCGGTAGCAGTAATCTCTAATCTTTTCACTTCAGATGCTTTGTATCCAATCCATGAACGTCCAGCAATGGTACGATCAAAAGCTTGAATTAATTGCTGAATATGTGTGATATGTTCTAGACTTCCCCATGCTTCTAGTTCTCGAATAGCAAGTAATGAGACAGCAGTATAGATCACATTATGCCCGACCCAATGCAGTTGATCGATATTGGCATCTAATGCAGGTAGAATAATAGATAACGCTTCAGCATAAGTCACAGGCACAGACTCTACCAATAAAGCCGCGTTAGATTCCTGTGTATGTTCTCTAACCATCTGTTCTGCTTGATTGATTATCGCTTGCGCGACTTCAGTAGTGATCGAAGACGATTTCGCTAGAAACGATGCTGCTATACTGGCTGTTCCATAATGAGCATCCCAGATATCTCCTGTCTGCTTCTGACAATCAGCAATAATAGCTAGTCCTTGTTGCAAAAGTGATCGGGGTGACATATATATCCCTGCTTTCTAATCTGATATAAGGTTGACGAATCATTTTTTTTCGTTAATGATAAAAGAAGTGAGTTATTACGGTAGCTGACGATGATTGATGAATCTACATAACAGAGGAGCGTTTATAATGAAATATCGTAATTTGGGTCGTACAGGACTAAAAGTTAGTGAGATCAGCCTTGGAAGCTGGTTAACATATGGCACAGCGGCAGAACAGCAAGCAGCCGATGATTGCGTACGCACTGCTTTTGAATTAGGGATTAATTTTTTCGATACCGCAAACGCTTACAACCGTGGTGAAGGTGAAAAAGCGATTGGAGCGGCTCTTCGTTCCTATGAACGTTCTAGTTATGTATTGAGCACCAAAGTATTTTTCCCGATGGGCGATGGGCCGAATGACCGCGGATTGTCACGTAAGCATATTATGGAACAATGTGAAGCCAGTCTCAAGCGTCTCGGTACAGATTATATCGACGTTTATTTCTGCCATCGATTCGATACAGAGACACCAACGGAAGAAACATTACGTGCACTAGATGATCTTACATCACAAGGCAAAATTTTGTATAGTGCTGTAAGTGAATGGACAGCCGCGCAGATCAGTGATGCGGCTCATATTGCGGATCGTCTACGCTTACGCCCACTTGCGGCTAACCAACCGATTTATAATCTATTTGAGCGTTATATTGAAGATGAAGTTCTAGGTGTATCCGAGCAACATGGATTGGGACAAGTTGTCTTCTCCCCTCTTGCTCAAGGTATTCTGACAGGTAAATACAAACCAGGTCAAGCACCAGCCGCTGGAACACGCGCAGCCGATGATTCAGTCAACCATGTTATCAATAGCTATCTACGAGATGATGTACTGGAAGTAGTCGGCAAATTAGATCAATTGGCTCAAAGTATGGATATCAAATTATCGCAATTAGCACTTGCCTGGGTTCTTCGTCAACCTGGTGTCAGTTCAGCGATTATCGGTGCTTCCAAGCCTCGTCAGATTCAAGAAAATGTAGAAGCGGTAAATATTAGTTTGAGCGAAGATACATTATCACAGATCGATCAGATGATGGAAGATATTCAAGATTTCTCACCGATGCGTTAATGATATACAGATACATGGGAGTAAATCTGAATATGTGAAATAGATCTGATCCATCATTGCTAGGAGGAGAAGATATGGATAATATTCAGATTGGACAGACGCAGATTGGACTACTTCAAGGAGATATTACAGTCCAACACGTTGATGCTATTGTGAATGCTGCTAACTCTAGTCTTCTTGGAGGTGGTGGTGTTGATGGAGCTATTCATCGCGCAGGTGGGTCTGCTATTCTAGAAGAATGTCAGCAGATTCGTAATCGTCAAGGCGGCTGCCCGACAGGAGAAGCTGTGATCACCACAGCCGGACGCTTGCCAGCCAAGCATGTTATTCATACGGTAGGCCCGGTATGGAATGGAGGGTCTAACAATGAACGCCAGTTACTGGCTCATTGTTATGTTCACTCTCTTCAGCTAGCAGATGAGCATCAGGTTACATCGATTGCTTTTCCTAATATCAGTACAGGGATTTATAATTTCCCCAAAAAAGAAGCAGCTACAATTGCTTTGCAAACAGTAAAAGAGTATATAGAACAACATCCAGACACTACAATACAACAGATCATTTTTGTCTGTTATGATGCAGATAATCTTGCACTGTATCAACAACAAATACAAGCTTTATAGATTGATATCATTGTATAGTCAGTACCGATCATCATGAAGAAATATAATCGATCACAGCCAAAAAAATACCCTGCTCTTTCTATCACAGTACTTGTCTGTGAGAAAGAGCAGGGTATTTGTGTACATTAGCTATAATTAACGTTCGTCATTCCAGAAATTGACCGGATGGTTTTGTTTGCTTAGTATTTTGAACGTATAACCATCTTTTTTCAACGTTTCTAATACTAATGGCAATACTTTAAGTGTAGCAGGTTGATCATGCATCAATACAACAGGAGCTGTACCACGTTTTTCTACAGAATTGACCTGACTCATAATATTTTTGTAGACACGTTGATGATCTTTTTTGTATTTCCAATCCAATGAATCTACATTCCAATCCCATAGATGGAAGCCACCTTGATTCAGCATCACATCACGATAACCTTGTTTCATATAAGGCTTACTACCATAAGGCGTACGCACAAGACTGGTACGAACACCAGCTACTTCATACAGACTTTCGTTTGCATCACGCATTTCTTTATAAGCACTGAATGGTGAATTATAGAATTTTTTGACAACATGAGTAACTCCATGCAATCCCAGTCCATTGCCTTCTTTTACAATACGCTTGGTTGCTGTCTGATACTGTTCCATATGCGGTCCTAACATAAAGAATGTTGCTTTAGCATCGTATTTGTCCAATATATCTAGCAATTGCATTGTATGCGCTGTTGGGCCATCATCAAATGTTAGATAAATAACTTTTTCTGCTTTCTCAGAACGTGTAGTACTTTGACTCTTTGTAGCATTTTTGCTTGTGTGTGCACTGGCTACCACAGTTTGTGTAGCGAATTGCGGAATCAACAATCCAATTAAAATCGTAACTAACATCCATTTTTGATAACGTGACATAATAATGTTTCCCTCTCCCTTATCTTATGTACTTTCGACATCTCTCGTCATTATTATATCTAATATGCGCAATACAATTCATCCTTCAATAGCTACTTTCAGATCACATTTTTGTTACGATTGATAAAAACAAAAAACAATTTCGTAAATTTATCTGTTATAAAATGCACAAAAAGACTACATTTTTACCTGTAGCCCTTTTTGATCGTATGATATTTATTACTTGTGTAGCTGTATTTATGACTGTGCTGATTTGCGTTTCATCAGGCGTATCTTTGTTTTGGTATCGGAATCTATTCGATATGATTCGGTTATTTTCTGTAACGCTTTATTGTACGTAAATATATCTAAGTGATTATGTTGCAAATAATCCATCGTCGGTTCAGGCAAATGAATATAACAGATCGAGATCGCCCATGCGACAGCCATTTTGACATAATATCCGTTATGCTCAATCCGATCCAAGCGTTCCAATACTTCTTGAATATAGACATCATCTACATAATACGTCAGTAACATCACGACTGCGAAGCGAACTTCATATTCATGCTCAGAAGAAAGATAAGGTGTAATGAAATTCCATACTTGTTGCTGATGGAATGTCGTACATTTTAGCCCACCACAGAATCGATCACATACAGACCAATTATCAATTTTCGGTAAAAATGAAGTGATATATTGTAATCGTTCATCAATATCCATCTCTGCATACCCGATGACCATTCCTTGTAGCATCACTTCTTCAAAATATTCCTGCTCTGCTTCTTGTAAATACGTACGCCAATCGGCTTTGGCAATATGCTGAGCCATGATCCGCAACTGCGGTATACGTACTCCTAATATGTTTGTAATTGTGGGTAGCAAGCTTGATGCAAATTTCTGATAATCATGATCTACTTTAGCTAGTATTTGCTCGCGAATAATAATACCTCCTTGATAACATTGGATAATCTAACCGAACGATCATTTAAAACTCCAATTTATTTGATAGTACAAAAAGATAGCTTAGACGTATACCTATATTGTTTTCCCTACTGGAAGCAGTTCTTTTTCCAAATCCAATAACGTTGTTTTCATATCCAATCCTCCGCGATATCCTGTTAATGCTCCACCTTTTCCAATGACCCGGTGACAAGGAATCGTTATTAAAAAAGGATTCGCTCCGATTGCTGCTCCAACTGCACGTACTGCCGCTGGTCGTCCGATATGCTTAGCGATATCCGAGTATGACCATGTCTGTCCATAAGGAATCTGCAATAATGCTTGCCACACTTGTAATTGAAAAGGAGTCCCTTGAAAATCATGAGCAATCGTGAATTGTTGACGCTCTCCCTGTAGATATTGAATCAATTGCTCGGCATATGGTTCTAGCTTCTGCTTATCTTCGACTAGAACACTTCCAGTCCGTCTAGTGTGTATCCATGTCTCCATTTCTGCAAAAGGTTGACCTTGCGAGCCTACATAACATAGTCCATTGCTTGAGGCTGCAATATAGAATTGCCATAGATGGTGATTGATCTGTGTCCAGTAGATAGTGGGCTGAGCTAGATCTTTATTTCTATTGTCTGTTGTTGTCATAAACTCTACTCTCCTTTTACTGATTGGTCAGCATGATGCTGTTTGCGATATTGTGCGGGCGTGATGCCGATTTTCTTTTTGAATAAAGTAACAAAGTATGAAGTGTTCGGTATGCCTATATTCAATCCGATCGCAGTCATACTATGATTCGTAGTGATCAATTCCTGACAGGCTTGATTAATACGACAACGCTGAATATATTCTACCGGCGTAATATTCATTACTTTTTTGAATGTACGATGTAAATGATACGGGCTACCATGACCTATCTCTGCTAATCCATGTAATGTTAATGGCTCTGTATAATGCTGATCGATATATTGTGTAATGACAGCGATCCACTCCTGATCAGGTAATCGTTCTCCTGTAGGCTTGCACCGTTTGCAAGGACGATACTGAGCAATAAGCGCTTGATCGGGATCTGCAAAAATAGTTACATTCTGTGGTCGAGGTGCTTTCGATTTACAAGAAGGACGGCAAAATATGCCTGTCGTCCGCACTGCATACCAAAACTGACCATCATATGAAGAATCATTATTAACAATCGCTTGCCATTGTTCGGTAGTGATATGTGGACTATCTGTTATATGCGTTGCAGTATCATTCATCGCTTTTCACCTCTACCTGTAGTATATCTGTTGAATATGTATTTGTACGCTGTTTGGAATGTAAAAGCAAGATAACAACATTTTAAGATAGATAATACCTATTCAGCAAGATAGCAAAAAAAGCACCCCGTTCGTAAAGAACGGAATGCTTTGGACGTGATTGACTTATTTGTCTAATGTTAATTCCAGTTGAACACCAATATCATTTTGGGTACTCAATACTACCGAGTGAGGATTTTTCATACCAAAATCTTCAAACGTTACTGTTGTTGTACCGGATAGTAGAATTTGTCCACCTTGATATACGGCTTTACCTGCAACCGTTACATCTTTATCAATACCTTTAACAGTTAATGTACCTTTCATTGTAAAATCGTTAGTAGCGCCTTCTGTCCATGTTGTTGGCAAGCCTTCAAAAGAAGTAGCTTTGAAAGTCGCTTGTGGGAACTTGGCAACATCGAAGAAATCAGCTTCTTTCACATGCTCATCACGTTGAGCTGTTCCTGAATCAATCGCGCTCATATCGATTTGTCCTTCAGCTACCATTTTGGTAGGATCGTCTACATTCACTGTCCAGTTACCCGTTACTTTGTTATCTACAAAGTTTACTGTTTCCTGTGAAGTCGTTACAGAGAAGTATACTTTAGAAGAATCGGTATTGATTTTCCAATCGCCATTCAGTTGGTCTCCTGCTACACTTGCGCCAGATGCTGCTGTTCCGCTAGCTTCAGTAGAAGTGTTTGTCGCTGGAATAACTTGCTCAATAGCTACTTTGTTCCCCATATAACTCTTCATAAATTGATAGCCACCAATCGCCACGATCACTACTACAATAGCAACGATAATGAGGATATTTCTTGTTTTTTTATTCATGATTTTGATCTCCTTTTATAAATGCTTCTTAATATCCTTATCTTAAACGGCGAATGTGTCGAGAAGATGTCCAAATGTACAAGAAGTAGAAAAAAATAAAGATTATTATAAATCCACTTGATAGTTAAAGAACGGTAGGTACAATAAGTAGACAACAGATAATGTACTTATTAAAATATAGTCCATGCTAAACGTAGATATAAGGAGCCTTTGAAATATGAACTTAATACTTATCGTAGAAGATGAAGAAGGTATTGCCCGCGTTCTATCTGCTTATTTGAAAAAAGCAGGGTTTGAAACGTTGCGCGCTGCCGATGGTCATCAAGCATTAGAACTATTCAATTCCTCTTCCCCTGCACTGGTGATACTGGATATTATGTTGCCAGGAATGGATGGCTGGGAGTTGCTCAAAATGATTCGTAGTAAAAGTGCTTGTCCGGTGATTATGCTGACTGCACGTGACGATATTCAAGACCGACTCACTGGACTTGATGGTGGAGCCGATGATTATATGACCAAGCCTTTTATGCCTGAAGAAGTAGTAGCTAGAGTAAATGCTGTACTACGTCGTCGTCCACACTGGAATGATGGCATCAGCAAACGTAATTTCGGAAATCTGGTGATTGATATGGCAGCCAAACGTGTGTATTTGAATGGTGCTGAAGTGGCACTTAGTCCACGCGATTTATCGTTGTTACTTTTTTTATCAGAGCATCCGAACCGTACCTTTACTCGTGATCACTTGATTGAACAGGTCTGGGGAATGGATTACGACGGAAGTGATCGAGCAGTCGATCTATCTGTCAAACGATTGCGTCAGTCACTTTCTCACTGGTCATCGCAAACAGGTGAACTTCGAACATTGCGCGGAATGGGGTATCAATTTTGGCTAAGCGAATAAAAAAATCAAAACAAACATCTATTTTATCGTATTGGACGATTCGTTATTTTATTATTTTATGTATCGGATTGTTGATTATTGCTACGGCTGCGGTCTATTGGGTTCGAGATACAGCGATGGATAGTCGCCTAAAAACAGCAGGTTTACTCGGTCAAGAAGTTGCTGATCGGGTCACATCTGCTAATGGAACAATAGTTATTCCGAATAAGCTGGATAAGATTATTGATAATCGGCTGAAATTTTTTAATTTGGATGAATATATGTGTATTATGATTGCGAATGAAAAAGGTCAGTTCTTATTCTCTATGCCTAATCTTCCGCAAGATAAACTAAGTAAAAAGTTAACGCCTGATCTTTCTGAACCGACAGATAATCGGTATATGGCTGTGAACACTCCTATTTACAATGATCAAGGAGTCAAGATTGGACAGGTGACGTTACTTCAATCCAAAAAGTCTCTTACGTATAGCCCTAATGAAATTGTGTTAGTAGTGGTTCTGTTAAGTACGCTTATTATCTCAGGCTGGCTAACGATCTACTGGTTATCTCGCAAATTATCCCGACCGATCCAATTAGTAGCCAATGCAGCCAAACAGATTCGTGCAGGTAACTACGATGTGAATTTGCAAATAGATACGAAAGAACAAGAAATCACAGAGCTGGTACAGTCTTTCGAAGAAATGGCACAGCGATTGAAACAGTTAGAAGAATGGCGCGCTCTATCTCTAGCCGGTGTCACCCATGAATTAAAAACACCTGTTACCTCGATCAAAGGTCTGGTGATGGCTGTACGAGAAGAAGTGGTCACTCAAGATGAAGCCAAAGAATTTCTTGATATTGCGCTCAAAGAATCAGAGCGTATGGAGCGTATGATTGCAGACTTACTGGATTATAATGCTTTTACTTCTGGTAGTGTAGAGATTCAGAGTGATCGGTTACACTTGCAACTGCTCATCTCCGAGATTGCTTATCAATGGAAATTAACACATGAATCGTATCCAGTCGATATGGTTCTCGATCTGCCTGAAGAACCACTTTATACGATGGGCGACTCTTTACGGATTCAGCAAATCTTTGTGAATCTGCTTAATAATGGATTACAGGCTGTGGATAAAAGTATACCGATTCAATTCCGTATTCGGATGTATGCGGAACAGCAATATATTCATGTAGAAGTAACCGATAATGGTACAGGCGTAGCCCCTGAAGATCAGTCTCATATTTTCGAACGCTTTTATCGGGGAGATCGCAAAAAGCGTAGTGTG
Organism: Paenibacillus kyungheensis; assembly: GCF_028606985.1. NCBI lineage: Bacteria > Bacillati > Bacillota > Bacilli > Caryophanales > Paenibacillaceae > Paenibacillus > Paenibacillus kyungheensis. The sequence continues at coordinate 3,179,522 of NZ_CP117416.1, forward strand.
CGTGGCTTAGGATTAGGGCTTACTTACAGTCAATTGTTAGCCCGTGCTCAAGGTGGCGAATTGCGATTGCGTCAGAGTTCTTCGTCAGGCAGTACATTTGCTTTACAATTGCCAAGATAAATAAACAGCCGATATTATCGAGTTTTTTATAATCATTCAATATCTATGTATACAATGAAAAAAGGAACCTTGACTCTCTGCGAAGAGGACAAAGGTTCCTTTTTATTTTTTATATGGAAAAGGAATAAACTATTCGCAAGCGACTCCATCTTTATCACGATCTAATTTTTTGCTATATCCCGGTTGTCCTTTGTATAAAGGAGCTTTTCCTGCTTTGCGAACAGCACTACAGTTTTTGTAATATACTGTTTTGGATTTGGTAGCTACATAACTTCCAGCTTGACTGGATTGTGCTTGTACTGTTGGTGCAACGGCTACTGTTAATCCTGCTAGCAAAGATAATGCAATTAATCCTGAACATGCTTTGTTCATTTTTTTCATGAGTATACCCCTTCGCTTATGAAATATTATTTTATACTTTTTTGGTACTATATGGATTATATCGGATAGTTATCTAAATTGGTTAGTTTATGTTATAAGTTATTTTTTCATAGCAAAAAGCGTACCTTATGAATAATCTATTCAAGTACGCTTTTATATAAGAAATAAGTTAACTTTGTGCGATTTTATTATGTTCATGCTTTAAATATTTTTTCAAAAGCTTGAATTACTTGCTGATCTTTGGAACGATCATAGACTGCGAAAATAATCTGTTTGAACAATAAAGCATACTTTTCTTCTAGTAGCACCTGACGGAACCACGTTGCCACTTCATACGGATCATTACGGAATACACCGCATCCGAAAGCTCCTAATACCAGATATTCATTGCCCTGCTCTGCCGCTACAGCTAAAATATATCGAATCCGCTCTAACATGACTGTGCCGATCTGGTCTACATGTTCAGGTTCTCTTTCTCTAACTACCCCTGCATTTACAGCCGGTGCCGTAATGATAGATACTTGATAGGTCTGTGCTCTCAGCGAACCGCCGTCTTCCCGAAAGACCGTTACCTGTGGCGAGTAGATCATATAATCAGAGTACAGACAACTTTTTTGCTGTCGATTATAGTTATACATTTCAGTCATCTGAATCTGGCTAGGATAAAGGGAAGATGAACGAGCTAGACTTTCTTCTTGTGCCTGACTTCCTCCTAGAAATCCACCACCTGGATTACGTGCAGAAGCAAAATTGAGACAAGCAACTTTATCACGTCGTTGTCTCATGGTGAGTTGTTCGACTGCTTTGAGCGTTGAATATGGGTTTACAATAATCTTTGACGCACAGCGCTCATCATCCGACAATGACGACTCTTCCGGTTGTAATGACTCTGCTGTATATGGACTTTTGATGTCATTTGTATGTTGTACAAGAGTGTTGATCTTTGCGACTGCTTTTTCTTTGACTGTTGGTAATTTTTCAGGTGTATACAGAACAGAATTGTTGATAGTATATTCAACTTCTGATTTGATATCAACCTGTTTACCTGATAGGACTTTGTAATGACCTCGTTCTAAAATATCTAATGTTTCCTGCGCCCATTTGGAGCGGATTTCTCGTGATGTCATGATTGGCAACTCCTTACTTCTCTTTTTCTAGTTATACTTGTGATAATAAATCTTCTCGTAATTGTGTTAATACTTCGCCTAACCAATTCGTTCCCCGCCATGTAGCGCGTTGATGAATACGAGGATCATCTTCAGCAAGCCCGATTCCCCAGATTCGGTCTGTAGGGCTGGCTTCCACCAGCGTATGACCAGCTGTAGCCAATAGAACCAATAATAATTCTGGATTCTGGGTAAACTTGGCATGATTCCCGCGATACACGATATTTTTGGCTTCTTGATTCCAGAGATCGTTATCGAATCGTTGCACTTGCCGTCCTAATGCTTTTTGCTGACGAGGATGTGGCGCTTCTATTACTCGTCTAGCAATTTCATGATCGCCAAACAATTGAGCTTTGCCATACATCATATACTGCTCTGCCGATGTAAATTGCTGTCCTTCTAATATAAAAGATGCTGGATACCACTGCGAAAATGGAGAAGCATCCCGATAAAAAAATAAAAATGATTCTGATGGCGATTCAGATCTACTCATTGTGTGATTCCTCTTTTCTTGATCCAAAAACTATTTAACAACCTCTTCCCAGGCGGGACGAAAACGAAACAGTTGGGACGGTCGATGTCCTGCATCTTTCGTATATTCATTAGTCGCTATAACTTGTGAAGCGATTTTTCGACGAAAGGCAGGTGCTAATAGTTCTCGATCCAAAATAATTTCATACACTTGTTGCAGTGCAGATAATGTAAATAACGGTGGCATCAAATTAAACGCAATATCGGTATACTCAATTTTACTACGTAGGCGTTCTACACCATATGCAATCATTTTAGCATGATCAAAAGCAATGCCTTCACTCTCAATCACTTCCCAGCGTACATCATTAATCGTTCCGCGATAGACATGAGTAACCCGAACCAATCCAGATAACTGATACTCTCCATGATGCAAATGAATCCGAATATCTCGCTCGATCTCACATCCATCAGGTAAGCGAACTTTCTTTTCCTGCATAATATGATAATCTAGCTTAAACCATCTAGCATCATCTGCATCTTCCCCTGCTTGTACTTGTTGGGTGCTAGAATCCACTAATGCCATGTACGAACAACTAATAACCCTTGTACGAGGATCTCGATCCACTTCACCCCAAGTATATAATTGCTCCATATAGATATGTTCTAGGTTCGTTTCACTTCGCAATTCACGTGCGGCGGCTTCATCCAGACTTTCATCTATAGAAACGAATCCCCCTGGCAATGCCCACTGTCCTTTATACGGATGTTCACCACGTTGTATCATCAATAACTGCAATGACTTTTCCGGTAATTTACGATAGTTATCTTGCTCTTGATTCATTACAGTAAAAATCAGCATATCAACCGTAGCTGAAGGTCGCTCATATATACCAGCATCGTATTGTTCCAGAAACTGTTGTTCAGTAAGTCCGTTATGATTAAGAATGGGATTAGCATCGTTGATTGACGAATCCGGCATAGATATAACCTCCATATAAGATATAAGTACGTTTAATTTAATCATTGATATTCACTTTTTGTTATTAACATATAGTTATTATTAATCAAACTCATTTGAAAAGTCAACCATTTGCAGAAATTGGATATAAAAAAGACTTCCTCTATTTCTAAAGAAAGTCTTTTTTGAGTGCTATACATCATGTTACCTATTTACGTCTACCGCGTTTATTTTTACGATTGGTTGTAATCGTCATAAAAGCAAAAATAACAAATACTACGCCTGCACCTACTAACATTTGTATAAAAAAATCCATTCATTCACCTCAAGATTGTTGTTATGTATAACTTATTGATAACTTAACCGTTTACGTAACGCACGCCACACTTTTACAAGTAAATAAGCTGTAATATAACAACCAATTAATGATACAAAAAAGCTATCTGCTCGAAAATATACTTTTTCAGTATGCATTATAATATACAATAGATTCTCATATCCTGTCAGATCATCACTTGTCTGCAATGTCAAAAACGAGGAAAACTGACCAAAATGATATTGCTTCACAATCTCTGGCGGGAAATTCCAGACAATATTGACTCTACTCGGCATAATCATAAATAGCAACATAACGATAATCGTTACGAACCATACCTTTTTGTGATCGAAAAAAGTCATCGCTTCCTCCTTTGTTAAGATACATCGTATATTCAGATTGTATACTTGATTGCGAAATAGATCAAAATCGATAGTAGAAGTATCTTTATTTGCTCAAACAAAAAAGCCTGACATATGATCACTCTCTTGCGATAGCGACTTGTTAGGCTGTTATGGTTGGTTGAATACCCCATTATGATATTGTATTAATCCAAAATACGTAATGTTGTATCAATAATACCGTTTAATTTTTGCTGGTCTGCTGTTGTTTTGACCATAGCACGCAAACCTAACCATGCATTCATAAAATAGTGAGCGAGAAATTCGGTATCAACATCCGCTTTTATTTCACCGTTATTTTGACCGATCAGAAGTAGCTCACGCAAGTATTGTTCTGTTTGTGTATAGCCATTTTCTACAAAGGTAGATACTTCGGGATCAAGTATACCTAGCTCCACACCCGAGTTCACCATCATACATCCTTTAGGAAAATCTTTGTTATCCACCATAGTGGTTAGAAACCGTCGCATCAGTTCTTTAACAGGTGCTTGTTTTTCTATTAACAATTGTAATCGTTCTGCTTGAAGAGATTTGTACCGTTGTAGTGCTTGAATAAACAGAGCGTGTTTGTCTCCAAACGTATCATAAATACTTCTTCGATGAATTCCCATCGTATCAACCAATTGTTGCATCGATGTTTTCTCATATCCTTGCGTCCAGAATAAAAACATCGCTTTATCTAATACTTCATTAATTTCAAATTCTTTATGCCTTGCCATTGTCTTCACCTCGCTTATTTATTATATAGGGAAGTGAACGATCAGCAAACCTATGACTTATTCAAAATCCAAATAGTAATAAATATCAGAATTGCCTCGTTCAGATGTAAAATGATAGCTTTTATTATTCAAACCGCCGATTTCAAACCCATATTTTAAATAGAATTTGTTAGCAGCGAGATTATACGATTGAGCAATAGTACTCAAACCTTTACAATTCTTTTCTTTGGATATAGTCATTGCCAAATCAAGCATGTCTTTAGAGATACCACTTCTACGATATTTTTGATTTACTTTCAGATCACTAAGATAGCAATATTTATTCCATTCGATCTCAAATACAGCCAGTCCAACACAGATATCATGATCAAATGCAACTATAGCAAAACCATCCTGATCGATTTTGGCAAATGAATAGTTCTCTTCTGGAAATATTTTTTCTTTGATCTCATCAAAGTATTTCTCTTGATATTCCCATGTATCATTAGGCTTTGTCACAACTAATTCACCAAACAAATAAAATGTCTCATTAGGTAATTGCAAACAATCTTTGGTTGCTTCTGTTATCAATTCAATTCTAATACGATTCAATGTGTAGCCTCCTTCAATCTCTAAATATTCAGCTTCCAGAGTCTACAAAACTGAACGTATCAGAATTGTATAATAACTTTACCTTTTGGTCGACCATTGGCTACAAGCTCTAATGCTTTATTGATATCGTTTAGCGTAAATGATTGAGGATGAAGAAGTGGAACGATATCATTTTTTTCAACGATTCCCGTAATTTTTTTCAATTGTGTACCGTCTGAACGAACAAAAATAAAGCGATATTCTATATCTTTTTGCTTCGCTTTTTTATCGAATTTGGCACCAACAGCACCAAAAAGTTTTTGTTTCCACCATGGGAAGCCTTGATCCTCTGCAAAACGTTTATTAGGTCCTGTACGAAGAGAAAGTAATCGTCCTCCGGGCTTGATAATTTGTAATTCATTATCAAATTCTTCTGCTCCTAACGTATCGATTACATAATCAATCTGGGATAAAACATCTACATAGTTTTCTTTCGTATAATCCAAATATCGATCTGCACCAATTTGTAGTGTACGTTCGCGTGTCTGTGCGTTACCGCTTACGATGACTTGTAATCCCATATCTTTAGCGATAGGGACAGCGATTTGACCAAAGCTACCTGATCCACCTGGAATAAAAACAGACTGCCCCGACTTTGCTTCTAGTTCTTCATGTAGTCCTTGATAAGCCGTAAGTCCGGTCAATGCTACCGCAGATGCTTCTGCATAAGACAAATTTTTGGGCATATGTGCAATAGCACCCGCGTCTACAGCGACATACTCTGCAAAGGCACCTATTTTGTTCAAAGGTAAACGTGTATAAATATCGTCGCCTACCTGAAATCCATGTACATTTTTGCCTACGTTTTCAATCACACCTGCCAGTTCATTGCCGATCGTGAGCGGAAAATTATAGTCTTGAATGAATTTGACACTGCCTGTCATGATTAACATTTCCAGTGGATTCACAGCGGCGGCTTTGACTTTAACTAGTACTTCATGATCTGCAATATCTGGAATTTCAATAGTGTTCACTTGTGCTTTTATTTGTTTAGAATATTTCGTAATCTGAGCGGCTTTCATAGTGCGCTTCATATCTGGATCAGCATCCTTTTTCTCATAATAAATACATCAATAACGGTTCATGTATAGAATAAAAATGACGTACAATTCTCAAGTTGTACGTCATTTGCAATAGTATTCATAATAGAGCTCTAATACGCATCATTTACTATCTAACGATCATTAACAAAATTATGAGATCGTAGGGTAGATAGGTGCTGTTAATTTAAAGTTATACTCTGAATCAACAATACCTACAGTCTCATTGCTTTCATACAGATTAACCATGAATCCTGCCATTTGCTGGGCTGTGTGGTATTTAGGAATATTGTTCTCGTATTGATAGTCTTCCACATCATTAGATACTTTGATAAAATCTGTTTCTGTAATAGCAGGTGCTAATACTTTAGCTTTGAGATGAGCGCCTTTGAGTTCTAACTCTTTAGCAAGCCCTTCCGTAAATGCACTTACATAATATTTAGAAGCAGAGTATGCTACAGTTCCTATAGCAATAATATATCCAAGTGCTGATGATACGTTAATTAATTGAGTACCTTCAACATTTGCATAATCTCTAACATAAAGGGTAGACAGAATCGTTAAAGATTCTATATTCACTCGTAACATCGTTTCGACTTTTGTTAGATTTTGATCGACAACCATTGCACCTTCTCCAAGCCCTGCATTATTGATCCATGTTTCGATTTGATAATTTTTCAAGTTATTGTATAGCTCATAAGCTTGCTCGGTAACAGAAAGATCACTTGTAACAACCACTACATCTAATTCTGGATGTAATTCTTTAATTTTGGCTTGAAGCTCTTCTAACTTGTCTACTCTTCTTGCTACAATAATCAAATTTTTTCCTTTAGCAGCAAATGCCAATGCACTTTCATAACCTATTCCTGAGCTAGCTCCTGTAATAACAGTATATTTCATTTTAGTTACTCCCTTTAGTTCTATTTTTGCTTTCAAGAACGATCGTTCTAATTTGGTTATAAGCTATTCTTATTCTCTTGTTCGCTATAAGCATATCATTTATAGAACGATCGGTAAAGTATTATTTCACAGCTTCACGGGTGTCTATGAACTGCTTAGTGACCGGCTCGATCTTGCATCGATCTTACAATACGAGTGATCCATTTGCGTGGTAATAATCGTGGGCTAAATGCTAAAAAGCGGTTACGTGCTCCCGGTATAATAATAGTATCTCCTCGCAAAAATCCGCGATATCCCATTTGGGCAACTTCGTCTGGCTTCATAATAGAACCATTTTGTATCATTTTAGATGCGCCCATACCTGAACGATCTACAAATCCTGTAGCTGTGACTCCCGGGCAAAGTGCAGTCACGGTTACACCTGTTCCACTTAATTCATTTTCAAGTGCTTCTGTGAACGATAATACATACGCTTTGCTTGCATAATAGACAGACATCATCGGTCCAGGGAAAAAGCCTACTAATGAAGCTACATTCATCACGCCGCCCTGTCCTCGCTTCACCATATCCGGTACAAATAATTTGGTCATAATCGTTAGCGCTTTGATATTTATATCGATCATATTGGTTTCTTGTTCCCAATCTGTTTCTAAAAATTTCCCGTATAAGCCAAATCCAGCATTATTCACAAGATAATCTACCACAATTCCTTTTTCTTTTAACTCTAGAAAAATAGCTTCCGGTACACCTGTAACCGATACATCTTTGGGAATAACGATAGAATGTGTACCATGTTTTTGTTCATAATCTTTCGCCATTTCTTGCAATTTCGCTTCATTACGTGCGACCAACACCAGATTATATCCGTCTTTAGCAAATAGATTAGCTAATTCTTTCCCAATCCCGCCAGATACACCTGTAATCAATACTGTTTTTTTCATAGTTATAACTCCTATTCAGCTCATAATTAATATTAAAACCTTTTTAAGAACGATCATTCTAATAAGGATAAAAAAATAAAGCTTGCTGTTGGAAAATGTTATTGTTGTAGGAAGGTGGTTGTTATATGGTTAGTTAGCAACTTCTTATTTAGAACTTTATCATATTGAGAACGATCGGTAAAGTATTATTTTTAAAAATTGTTTATATGATTTCTGTAAGTAGAAAGCCTCTAGCTTTTATTAGCAAAAGACTTTCTTTTACCACTACCTGTATGATTGAATTAAGCTTAGTTCTCAAGCACCTGCACTCACATTGCGAACTACAAAAACTAATACCAACCATAATAGAAATATGATGCCAACCACTAATAAGATTTTAGACTGTTTACTTCTGAACATGTACTATTCTCCTTTCTATGCTCTATTTGTTGTATGCTAACGACTATGTAACTGTTATCAAACTCTTTGGTTATTGTTCTACTTATCATCTATTTGATTAGAATATTAAAATTACATTCTTCCATATTATACCATTCTGTTAGCAAAGTATAGGCAGAGATCGTTTGTAGATGATGGACTACCTTTTCCAATTGTTCTATAGAATCTTCACCACAAGCCACTTTAATATATTGATGACTATGTACGGCTCTATAAATATCCTTGTGATCTGTAGGTTCGACCTGTACCAGATGAATATGAGAATCGGCTGTATGTCCACTGCCTACGATAGCATAATGACCATCAATGAGAAGAGCTTTATCATGATGATATTGTAAATGTTTTTCATGCGGAACGACCCAGATTGGCTTCATATGTAGATGTCCTCCAGTACACTAATATGTAATATCATCAGTATACTGGCTAGAACAACATACGGTAATAGGTTAAAACGTATCAATTGTATGATATGTATACGTATCACACGTTTCTTTGCAAATGCACATCTAATTCTGATTCTTCGTCTGTAACATAAGATATATAATTTACTGACCCGCTAAAGTCTAAATACGCTTGATAACGAAAACGAATAGACGGTAATGTTATCCAATCGAGAACCGATTCTTTTGGAATCCATTTACAATCACTGGTCTCGTCAGAAGTTGTTAATGTTCCTCCTTCACATTTACATACAAAATCAAACATTACTTTTGTTGGTACATCTGTTATGCCATCATGCCATTTAGGTATTCCCGTATTTGAAATAATGCTTATAAGCTGAACTACGGTTGCATCGATTCCACTTTCTTCTTTGATCTCACGTATTACTCCATCAATCAAATTCTCTCCAACTTCGGTGATTCCACCAGGATATACCCAACCATCGTGTTGTGTCTTAACTAACAAAATATTACCCTGACCATCTTCTACTATTCCACCTGCAGATACAATATGTGTCGGGAAATTCATTATGTAACCTCCTATTATTGATATACCTGTTCTGTATTGGTTTTTTCTTTGCTTATTTGCAAACGCTCTATTTATATTACTCATCTCATCTTAAATTTTTCAACCATCGATGTTCTTATAAAAACTATTCTTACAACCCAGATACTACATATTCTTTTTCCTCTACCATTTAATAGAGAAATCATGATAAATATTAGATAAAATGTATCCATCGTTTTCTTCGGCATAAATATAGCTATAGTAAGCAAAAATGAAAATATAAAAGCAGCAGACTATTCGGTTCGTATAGATACCGGAGAGCTGCTACTTTCACATTTTATCTAGCTTTTATATTCTTCTACATACCAGTCAATCATCTTACGTGCAATACTAACTCGCGGTGGAATATTAGGAAGTTCGTTCGCATGGAACCACTTCGCTTCGGCGATCTCTTCACCATCTACTTGAATCTCGCCGCTATCATATTCAGCGATAAATCCGATCATAAGTGAGTGTGGGAATGGCCACGGTTGACTATCATAATAGCGAATATTTTTGATTTTGATGCCGATCTCTTCCATTGTTTCCCGTTGTACACAGTCTTCTAGTGTCTCTCCAGGTTCTACAAAGCCTGCAATCAGACCGTACATGTTATTTGGAAAATGACCTGCACGAGCGAGCAAGATCTGATCGCCTTTTAAAATAATCGTAATCACAGCAGGTGATAGACGAGGATAATGGGACAATCCGCAATTTGGACAAACTTTGCTACGCTCATGATCTGCATGATTCAGCGCATTGCCACAGCGTCCGCAGAACTGGTTTGTTGCATCCCATGAGAGCATTTGCAGACCACGTCCGGCAACATGGAACAAATCTTCATCAATTCGATCATATAGGGCAAAGAGAGGTAGAAAAACCATCCCTTCCGGTACGGTACTATCTTCTGCGACTTCAGCTGTATAACAGGAAGCCCCTTCGATCGAACCGAGATAGAGTGTGCGGCTAGATGTTAATTCATACTTGTCCAGACGATCTCCAACTGGAACAGCCAATAAGTCGCCTGTTTCATGAACAAGTAGTTGGTTCCCGCGAAAGATAAACCAGTACCCTATGGAGTTTTCCTGCTCTACAGGTCGAAGTGCAGGACTATATCGTTTATAAATACTTTCAATTGTCGGTTGCATGGGCTCAGAACCTTTCATGTACGTACTTTTTACGTCATTTATGATATGTTGTACATCATTAGTTTACCCTAAGAACAGAAGGGATCAAACTTCAATATATAAGTCTTTACATTATCTAGGAAAAGGGTGCTAGTTCAGATGAAATTTACTGGTAGCAAGTGTACAATAACTTACTATCTAATAAGATGATGCCACCAGAATATACCCAACCATTATGCTGAGTCTTAGCTGACAAAGTATTGCCTTGATCCTCTTCTCCTATTCCACCTGCGTATACAATATGTATAGGGAAGTTCATGTTGTAACTTTGTATTATTGGTATACCTATTCTGTACTGATTGTTTCTTTGCTTATTTCAAAGAGTTCGATTTACATTACTCATATCATTTTCAATTTTATATTTTTAACCATCGATGTCCTTCTGGAAACTGTCCTTTCAACCCCGACACCACCCGTTCTTTTTCCGCTATTGTTAAATGTGGCAACATCATTTGCCAATCTAGATCATCCTTTTCCCGAATCACTGCACTGCCTGCTTTATTATAGAAGCTGAATCTCAGGTTGAAGATAGCGAATATGATCCGTCGTCGTTAAAAAAATGTCATTAGCTTTTCGACGAATTGCATGATGTCTGCAACAGATAGTGATACATTTTTTGCAGATCTTAACAAAGTACAATTATTTTTATCTTATATATATGTAAATATTTTAATTTTTTTAAAAATATCATGCTACTATTAATATATCTCCTATTTAGATTTAAATTTAGAAGATAGATGTTATAAAAATTCTCGCAAAAAATATTGAATTATTTGTAAATAAGATAACCTTTTTAATATAATTATTTATTTTTTTTGACAGTGTGAATTAATTGAATAAGTAAGCCAATAATCACAGCTAGAAATCCATCAGATAATTCTATATTACCTCCATATAAAATCGCAGATAAACCTATTCCAATGATGAGACAAACAAATATATTTAATATAATTATCATACATCGATTTCCTTTCTAAATATAAAATTTAATATATGTAATAAAATCCATTTAATGATTAAAATGAATTTTATTCATCATAACATTTGTTTTATAAATTATAAAAAGAATACTTTATTCACATCATATACTTTCAGTCTTTAACCAGCGATGTCCTTCTGGAAACTGTCCTTTCAACCCAGATACTATCCATTCTTTTTCCTCTACTGTTAAATGCGGAAGCATCATCTGCCAATCCAGATCATCCTTTTCTCGAATCACTGCACCGCCTCCTTTGTATAGAAGCTGAATCTCAGGTCGAAGATAGCGAATATGATCTGTCGTCGTTAGAAAAATGTCATTAGCTTTTCGACGAATCTCCGGATGTCTGCGATATACCCAATCTTTATCCACTTGATCTACAAACATCAATTGAAATGCCCATGCAGAATGCTCATCTTTTTTCACCCATATATCATTCACTTGCTCTAACTGTTCTCCTTCCCAAAGCTCTAATGTGCCTTTATATGCTTTGTACAATATCCAATCTTTGCTCAAATATTGATATACTTTATACTGATCTTTGCGAAATAAGATAATATCGATATCTTTATGTTCTCGGGTTTGTCTACCTACATGTAGATCCAAAGCCCATCCTCCTGCAATCCCCCAGATAATTGATATATCTCGGAATAATAAGCTGACTTCTTCTATAGTAAGCGGTTGCCAGTTGTGGATATCCATAATGTCTCCTTTTTTTGTGGTGTATCGTATGCATGGAATAAAGTACGTCTTTTGTGTTGATCCTATTATCCAATACGCACAATTGCTATTCTGTATGACTATAGCAACAAAAATCCCCTTTATATTCAAAGGGGATACTTTTAAGTATTTGTTTTACTATCCGTACGTATTATTCTGCTACTGTAATTAACACTTTACCGCGAACTGTTCCTACTTCTGCGCGGTGATGCAGTTCAGGGAGGTCTTTGAGTTTTACTTTTTCAGCAATCACAGGTTTGAGCACACCTTCATCGGCAAGTGCAGCAATCTGAGCCAATTGTGTTCCACTTTGCTGTACGCTCATATTGACTACATTGACTTTGAGCTCTTTAGCGACGGCTTCATCTGCCGGGCTAGTGACCGAGACGAATGTTCCACCTTCACGTAGTAAATGAAGCCAGTTGCTTACTTCATTTGTGCCTTCGGGCGATAGATTAAAAATAAGATCAAGCTTGTCTTCAATACGATCTTCGACCATTTCTTGATTGTAGTCGATAAGCTCATCTATGCCGATTTCTTTAAGCATTGGGAAACTGGCTTCGGATGCAGTACCGATCACATAGGCGCCTTTCCATTTAGCCAATTGTACCGCTAATGTACCTACTCCACCTGCGGCTCCTGCGATTAACACACGTTGTCCACTTTCCAAATGACCATGATCGAATAGCGCTTGCCATGCGGTTAAGGCACCCACTGGAAGAGCAGCTACTTCTGGAAGTTTGATCTTTTTCGGTGCTGTCGCTACATATTCTGCTTTGGTCGCTACATATTCGGCAGCGGCTCCATTAGACAGAATATTTAACAATGCAAAAACAGGTTCGCCTACTTTTACATTCTTCACGTTTTTGCCTATTTCTGTAATGGTACCGGATACTTCTACATTCGGAATATAAGGTAATTTATGAGGGAACGTTTCTTGCACCACTCCCATACGAATCAAGTGATCTAACGGGTTAAAGGCTGTTGCCGAGACTTTGATTAATACTTCATCTGCTTCAATCTTCGGCATTAATACGTTCTCATAGTGCATTTTTTCACTATTACCATAAGCATGAACTCTTATCGCGTGCATCATTTCTGGAGCTGGCATCTTGAACACCTCTTTGGTTTTTTGAGTAGCACATTCCAATAAATAAGCGCTTACAAATATTTGCTCATTAGATTTATTTTACGCTTAACTTGAATGTAATACAATGAACAATAAGATAGACCACTACAGAATAGCCTTTTATCGTATAATATAGACACTTGTTATAGCATAATGTATGGCTATTAGCTTATATCGAGGTCTAATCCATCAGATCGTTTCATATACAGTTTCTCATATTGTGCCACTCTACTTTGTTTTAAAAGTTGGATAGCAATCATTCAACATACAGGAGGCGATTCGATGGAACCTATAAATTACATACAAGACTTGATCTATCGGATGAGTATCAAAACCGACGAACAAGGTCAAGCCGTAAGAAGTTCAGGCGATAGTGTAGGCTGGAAAGCTCGCAAAGAAGCCAAGCAATTGAAAGAAGAGTATTGGATAGATATCGTAGACAAGGTATGGACACAGACTACTGATGTGAATGATCGCGAACATCTCTTTTTTATATGGAGTTATCTTGCATGTCATACTCAAGGTACACGAGCTGTAGACAAAATGTTATTGTATTTCCGCGCTGCTCCTCCTCGTGAACAAATGGTTCTTTTGTATACTTTTACCTATGTGCCCTTTATTCCAGATGCTACACCTTTCTTATCTTTGTCTTATGCCAAAAAATCTTCAGTACGTCATCATGCTATCGAAATATTAGGTCGTTGTGATCGTGAAGTTGTAGGTGAACGCCTGATTGAACTATTATCGATATCCAAAAACTATCTTGATTTATTTCATATCCTTTTGGCTATTCAAAAGGTAAACCTACAGATGGCTGCTCCTTACCTAGTTCCTCATTTGCGTTCCAACAAAGTCGATATTCGTGCATTATGTATTGATATGTTGTCTACATTCGATGGCAATCATTATCTATCTATTTTTGAACATCATTTAGTCAAAGATTTATCGTCTTCTGTCAAATGGAATGCGATGAAAGCTATTGCCGAGCATGGCACTCCTTCTCAAGTCAAGCTAGTGCTCAAACGAGTTAAATCTATCGTTTCTAGACCTCGTGCAGGTCGACAACATCTTATCAGCGAGTTGATGTATGGCATATCGTTTCTCCATCGTGTAGCGAGTGACGATCCTGCTGTAGTGAAATGGTTACAAGAGCTGCGAACCACTAAGTATGATAATCTATTTGAACATGAGCAAAAGTTGCTCAGCGAATTATTGGCTGAATGATATACTAACCACTTATTGATATCCTTTTCTCAAGAAATAATAACTTTTGTACATATCCCTTGAGAAAAGGACTTTTTTTATATAGCCGCTTCTCCGATCATTTGCCACTCGATTTGTTTCATTTCATAGAAATAGCCCTGTTTCTCCATAAGTTCTGAATACGAACCGATCTCTACCATCTTGCCTTGATCCATCACTATAATCTGATCCATCTTTTCCAATCCAGTCAGGCGATGCCCTATCAGCAGAAGAGTATCTTCAGCCGCTCTCGCCAAAAGTTGTTGTAAAACACGTTGTTCAGTTACATAATCTAGCGATGATGTGGGTTCATCGAGAAGCCATAATCGTCCTTTGCGCAATAATGCACGTGCTAGAGCCAGTCTTTGCTTTTCGCCGTCTGAAAGATTTTCCCCTTTTTCATAGATCATATCGGTTAACAGAAGATGAGGAAGTTGCATCTGATGCAGTACCTGTATTAATTGTTCGTCCGAGTATAATTCATCGCTTAATAGCAGATTGTCACGAACAGTCCCTCTAAAAAAGTGCCCTTGCTGTAATACCACATTCGTGTTCTGCCAGATACTTTGTTCATCCAGTTCTTGTACAGATATATCATTTAATCGTACAGTTCCTGCTATAGGTGTACGAAGCTTGAGTAACAGATCGATTATCGTGGACTTACCTGATCCACTTGCTCCTACAATTGCTGTTTTGGAACCTGCATCAAGACGTAATGACAATTCTTGTAAGGCTGGTCTCCATTCATCTTCATATTGAAAAGTCACCTGATCTACATCGATCGAAATAGCTTGATCGTTAGATAATTTTTTTGATGATGTAGGTTGTATAGCTGTATGCCCTACTGTTTCATTTAGTCGTGTAGCCGCATGTTCACTATCTTGCTTGTACGCGGGTAAAGTAGCCATCGCTGCCACTTCTTCAAAAACAGTCATCGAAGCCATAATCAGCATAGCTAAAAACACACCTTGAAGCGTACCCTCTATAATCAACCATGCTCCCAACGCCAGCACACTCCATGAAATAAAAAAGGAGACAAATGTATGCATAGATTGTCCACGTAGTAGATTGTCAGCGGCTTGTTGTTGTTCTTTGGTTAAAATTGTAGCCGCTTGTTCCAGTTGCTTCTCTCGCTCTGTTAATTGTCCGTAAATTTTCAAATCTCGAAAGCCGTATAGTACCTCAGTTACTTCTGTAGAAAGTAATGCTCGTTGCTCGCGAACACGTCCATTGATTTTGCGCTGTCCGATCAGTACGATACCTGGCACCACCAGTGCTGTTAATAACATCCCAACGACTAATACACAAGCAATCCAGATTGAAAAAGCAGAAGTAAATAACATAGTCGCCAAAAAGACCGTCATAGCAATAATAGGCGGATAAGCTACACGCAAAAAGTAATGTTGTAGACTTTCTACATCACCTACGATGCGTGCCAACAGATCACCACTGCGTCGTTTGTTCAATATACCGGGTGTAATCGGAATAAGCTTGGCGAAGAATGTGACCCTTAATCGGCTTAACATTGAAAATGTTGCCCGGTGTGAATATAGACGTTCACCATACCGACTTGCTGCTCGAAGCAGGCCTAATAGCTTGACCATAGAAGTAAGAATAATCAATGTATATAGTGGTGGCGCAAATACAGTCTGTGAGATCATATATCCACTTGCTGAGAATAGAGCCACTCCTGCGATGCCGGCAATAAATCCTCCCACTATCGAAAGAATGATATCTTTGCGCTCTTGGAGCATCGCTTTGGACATTATAGCGAGATCATTCATACTACTACCACTCCTTTTTGTTGCACATTCACCATATCTGCATATGGAGATAGACGAGCTAGTAGTTCATGATGACGACCTGAATCAACTACTACCCCATTGTCCATATACAGGATCTGATCAGCATCTTGAATCGTGTATAATCGATGCGCTACTGTAATCATCGTTGCTGTTTGCGATAATATAGCAATAGAGCGTTGCAAGATTTGCTCGGTGTGCAGATCTAATCCTACCGTAGGCTCATCGAACAAAATAATATCCGGTCGCTTGAGAAAAGCACGTGCCAGAGCAAGTCGTTGTTTTTCCCCACCTGAAAGTCCTCTACCCCCTTCTCCAATCACCGTATCTAAGCCCTGATGAAGTTGAGCGATTAGCGGGGTAAGTCCAGCTTCTGTGGCAGCTTGTTGAATCTGCTTACGTGTCACTTCTCTCCCTGCTCCTATAGAAATATTTTCAGCAAATGTCCCTGCAAATATATAAGGATGCTGTGTAATATAGCTAATATGTTGGAACCATGCAGACTCGTTAGATGGCGATAATATATTTCCGTTGATCACCACCGAACCTGTGGTAGGCTTGAGCAAGCCAGCAATGAGATGAAGTAGTGTTGTTTTTCCAGATCCACTTTTGCCCACGATAGCAATATGTTCTCCTGCTATAATCTTAATTCGCCCTGTCGCCAGTTCAAAAGAATCAGGAGCATATTGAAAACCCACCTGCTCTAACTCGATCAATAACGGTGTAGAATCTGTTGCTGTAATTGATCGATTACTCGCTTCTGTTATTGGTTTGTTGATAGTGCTTGCTGATTCTTCTATTTCGTTGTCTGTTGAGTCTGATATACGGGATTCCGCTAGCAACTGCTCTACTTTACGAACAGCTCCCATACTTGTGCGACCACTATGAAAAGCAGTTCCTGTATTTTTTAATAAACTATAAAATTCAGGGATCAACAACAAAATAAGAAACGCACTGTGAAAAGTCATCGATTTGAAAACAAGCAATTGAATAGCGAGTTCTAAAGCAACAATACCAATACTCAGCATTACTATAGATTCCAGCATAAATGTATTGGTAAAGGCAATTTTCAAAATACTCATCGTTGCATCACGATACCCTAGACTACTACGTTCAATCTGTTGTTGCTGATGATGCGCACGTCCGAATATTTTTAACGACACTAGCCCTTGAAGAGAGTCTAGAAATGTACCGGAAAATGCAGCTAGCTGTTCATACTTTTCTTCTGACTTATGCTTTGTTTTTAACCCTACCAAAACCATAAATAAAGGAATAAATGGAGCAGTACAGATCATAATTAAGCCTGTATTTACATGAAGCGAAAATGTAAATACCACAATTAAAATCGGAATAATAGCCGCTTCCATCATTCGAGGCATATATTGGCTAAAATAACTGTCTGCTTCATCTACCGCATCGAGAGCTACACTGACTTTTCCACCGGTCTGTCCGACTAACATGCCAGGCATAGACGTGCGAGTTAAGCGTTGTATAACAGCCGCTCGCATATTCGTTTTGGCATGAGCAGCCATATGTAGCCCTACTTTGCCATTGCTATAAAACAATAATGTCCGTAATGCCATCACAATCAGCAATAATCCTAGTAATACTGTGACTGATGAGAAAGATGCTTTTTCAACAAAGATCCGTTGCACCACTTCAGCTAATAATACCGCTTGAGTAATTATCGTAATGCCTAAGATCAATGAAACGATCATCAGTAGAACTCTATTTTTTCGCTGTAAAGACATTTGTTCACTGATAAGACTGGATGTTCTGCTCATAGCACTGTCCTCCTTTATCAATCAAGGCATAGTCGGAACATCCTTCTATGCCACTATAATTTGTAACATGCTTTATTTTTTCCCTTTGACATAATCTGCATCAAACAAAAATAGCTTGAATACTAGAATGAGCGAAGGAATTAACAGACAGAGCCCACCTATAAATACAACCACTAATGCAAAGCCCATCGCCGGTGAAGTTCCACTGCTCTGGATAGTGATATAGGGATCGAGAATATATGGATATTGCCCGATACCATAAGCAAAAAATGCACAGAAAAACTGTAGCATAATACAACTAAATGCTAAGCCGTAGCGACGTCCGTTATATAACAGCCACATAGCGATCATAAAGAAAGCTATCGAAAGAGCAAGCAACCACCATAAATCCATCATATTTTGAAAATGTCTTGCATTGTGCTGACCTAGATAAATAAAAGCGGTTAATGCCATCACAATAGTAGGTGTACTCCAAAATAAAGCATACCCTCGCATCAACTTTAAAGCAGATTCATCTTCTGCACGTGAAGCATAAAAGGTTAAAAAGGAGCCACTAATAAATAAAACAGATACAATTGCCAGCCCGACAATACTCCATGACAATGGGTTGGTGAACAGTTCCCAATAATCCAGAGACACGATATTTCCTTGCTTGAGAATAAATCCTCCTTCAGCCAGCGTCAGGGCTACAGATAACGAAGCTGGAATCAGCAATCCTGTTGCTCCATACAAAAATAGAAATACAATATTATTTTTGGAACCATAATTTTCAAAAGCATAAAATGAACCCCGGATCGCAAGCAGAATAATAGCAATACTTCCGGGAACCAGTAAAGCAGATCCATAATAATACGCAGTATCCGGGAAAAATCCGACAATCCCAATATAGAAAAAGACAAAAAACACATTGGTGATCTCCCAGACCGGTGACAAATATCGTGAGATCAGTCGGTTAATCAGATGATCTTGCTTCGTTAAGCGTGCATAGAAAGCAAAAAATCCTGCGCCAAAATCGATTGAAGCTACTATTAAATAGCCATATAAAAATAGCCAGAGTACCGAGATACCAATCAATTCATAACTAATCATGAGTGCCCACCTTTCTCAGCCTTATTGTCAGGATGGTCTTTGAGCCACTTCTCGATCTCTACTTCAGCAGGATTGTTATTGAATAGTCGTCGTAATACCAGAACACATATTGTGCCAAGTACAATATAAAGAAGTAAGAAAACAAAAAACAAAATGCGGACACTTGGCGAAGATGTTGCCGCTTCTTCTACACGTATATACCCCCGAATAATCCACGGCTGTCTTCCTAGTTCTGCATAGAACCAACCCATTTCAACAGCTAAAAAGGCAAGCGGCGCAGATAGTGCAACCATACGAAGCATCCATTTATTAAGGTTAAGCTCCTTGCGCTTCTTCAAGAACAGCAATAGAAAATATAGACTGGATACGGCAAGCAATGTAAATCCAATTCCCGCCATTGCATCAAACAAATAATGGACAAGTAGTGGTGGACGTTCATCCAAAGGGAATTCATTCAGTCCTGTAACTTCTGCATTAAAGTCACCGAATGCTAGAAAACTAAGTACTTTCGGCAAGTGAAGTGCGCCTATTACTTCATGCTCTGCATTCAACCATCCCAACAGAATCAAGTCTGCTCCACGTTCAGTTTCAAAATGCCATTCTGCCGCAGCAAGTTTCTCCGGTTGATGTTCTGCCAGAAATTTAGCTGACACGTCGCCAGCTAATGTATTGAATAGACTGAATAACAACACCACTGCCATCATCAGATTTAAGCCTTTTTTGTGATAAGCAGATACACCTTTTCTCAACATAGCAAAAGCAGCAATTCCGGCTAATAATGCCGCACCTGTAAGATAAGCTGAACTCAGTACATGGAATACTTTAGAAAATGTCGCTGTATTGAGCATCGCTTGTACAGGATTTATAGCTACAAATTGCCCTGCCTCCATTAGAAATCCTCCCGGTGTATTCATAAATCCATTGACTGTTGTAATAAATACAGCCGACATTCCAGCTCCAGCCACAATCGGAATCGTTAATAACCAGTGTAAATATGGATTTTTGAATCGATCCCATGTATACAAATAAATTCCTAAAAAGATCGCTTCAAAAAAGAACGCAAATACCTCCATAAATAAAGGCAATGCAATCACATTTCCAGCTAATTTCATAAAATTAGGCCACACAAGAGCCAGTTGTAGAGAGATTGCTGTACCTGTTACTACACCGACTGCAACAGAAATCACAAATCCTCTTGACCATCTTTTTGCCATAAGTATGTAGTGATGATCTTTTTTGCGAATACCGATCAACTCCGCTATAGCGATCATTAATGGAATGCCGACACCCAACGTTGCAAAAATAACGTGAAACCCAAGTGTCAGCCCTGTTACAAGCCTGCTCCATAACACCGTATCGATCTCCATCTTTATCGTTGTCCCCTTTCATCTTGCAGAATAGATCAAGTTACTATATCCATAGATATTTAAAATTTATTGTATTCTAATTTTGACCCAATACAATCGCAGTCACATTTTTGTCCTTAATCGTTCCAAGAAGAATCATATCTTTCTGACAAGTTGGTGAAAAGTAAGAAAAAGACTCGAACGGGCTATTGCGTTATTTTCTCTATCCCCGTATACATACCGATCAGTTCAGCCTTAGATAACAACATTTGAATGATAAAAAAACAAAAAAAGCCGCTATAATAGCGACTTTGTCTGTAGATAGAGTATATTTAAAAAGCTTAGTGTACTGATCTTTTGATCAAAAAAGGATGGACTACTTATAGGTAGCTCATCCTTTTTGTGTATCATTTTATTCTATGATCATAGTTATTGATGGTTATTCTTTACCTTTTTTAATCGCTTTGATATCATATTTCCCGTTTGTAGAGTTAATGATATAGTCAGGTTTGGGTTGACCTGCTTTTTGGCGATGCCCTTGAATATGAGCATCACTTTTCTCCCAGTTCTTCCATGCTTCTTCAGACTCCCAGCGGAATAAAAGCACAACTTCTTCTTCCCCTTTACGAGTCTGCTTAACCAAAATCGTCAAATCGACAAAACCAGGCTGTTCTTCCAAAATACCAGGTTGGTTAAAACGCTCTACCACTTGATTGGCGTTACCTTCTGTTACTGTGATACTACGCATAATAGCAAACATAGCCAAGCCTCCTTCAAAATCTGTATCTTACACTATTATAAATGATAATCATTATCATTGTCAAAACAACTATAGCCACACCTATTATATTCATAATCTGTTCTCTATAAGACAGACAAAACTGCGCACAAAATGACCGGATAGAGCGATTGCTTTCCTTTATAATAAACAGCAAGGAGTGAACAATAACGATGAACTGGATAACCTCTTTACAGACAGCTATTCACTATATGGAAGAACATTTGTTAGAGCCGATAACGATCGAACAAATTGCTGCTCAAGCGCATCTGTCCCCTTTTTATTTTCAACGTAACTTTTCGTTGTTAACGGATACCACAGTGGCAGAATATTTGAGACGTAGACGATTAACATTGGCTGCACATGAACTTCTACATAGTGAGCACAAAATTATTGAGCTTGCGCATAAATATGGATACGATACACCGGAATCTTTTTCCAAAGCTTTCCGCAGGCAACATGGGATTGCACCTAGTGAAGCACGCAAACACAGTAGTTCACTCAAGTCTTTCAATCGCTTAACGATTCAAGTCAATATTAAAGGAGCGGAACCGATGAATTATAAAATAATCGAACATCCTGCATTTTCATTAGTCGGCATCAAGCAAACATTCTCTTATGAAAATGGTGAGAATCTGCGCGACATCCCTAAAATGTGGGACAAAGCGTATCATGAAGGTGTAGAAGATCGTTTATTTGAACTGAACAACGGTACTCTAAAAGGATTACTAGGAGTCTGTGTAGATCAGACTGAACTGCAATCTAATCAAATGGAGTATTGGATTGCTACGGCTTACGATGGGGAGATTTCTGAAGGATTATCAAGCTTACACATTCCTGCTTCCAAATGGAGTGTATTTGAAGTAGAAGGCCCGATGCCATCTAGTATGCAAAAAGTCTGGAAGCAGATTATCTCCGAATGGTTTCCTTCTAATGCTTATGAACATGCGTATCTGCCTGAACTAGAAGTATACGGCGGCCCTAACGTGGCTCCGCAAATCTGGATTCCAATCACCTCTTAATTGCAATCTGTTACTTGTATTGTGTTAGCTAACTTGTAGTATGCTGGCATGCTAGATAACAAAAAGCTGGAACTCGTGTGTACACTAACGAGTTCCAGCTTTTTGAGTATTTCATATCATCGTTATCGTTTGTTTAGAACATCGATGTAATCGCACCTGTTTTTTTATCTACATAATACCATCCATAAGTAGCAGTATGACCTTCGCCTGTCGCTGCATCATCAACTACATTTTCATAGACATGGACAACATACATATTGTCTTCTTCATGATCTACATCTGCCACCAGATAAGAAGAACCATTCAACTTATATTTGTCTTTCACCAATTGAATCGCTTGGGCTTCGTTTATTCCAGATGTATTGGTAGTAGTAGATGTACTGGATGATGAAGATGGTGTAGCCGGTACGGTAGGCGCACTTGGAGTTGGTATCGTTGGAGTTGGCGTATTTGCCGAATTAGAAGAGGATGATGAACCTGCACTATTCGTCTGATTACTTCCAATATACAAATTATTGTTCGACAAACGAATATCTTTGCTCATAGCTGTACTCATCGTTCTAGCTGGTACATAGGTTGTTCCTTTATAAATAATGACATTGGCGTCTGATTTTTTGACTTGATCGATATATAGACCTACATTTTTAAAAGCTACCTGAATACTGGTCGTATTTGCTGCCATTGCTACACCTGTCCCTGTTAACAATGAACCGATTGCTATCCCTAATACCAATCCTTTTACTTTGTCTTTCATCGTTATTTCCTCCTTATTCGATATATTAATATTCACTGGCGTACAATATTTCCCCTGTACGAGATAGATCATATCCACCGATTGCTTGTAGTTCACGCTTAAATTCATCGGATGATAGTATTCTTCTTAATGTAGCTATCCATTCTGCATTTTCGGTTTTATTGAGTATTACCAGATCATAACGCTCAACCGTTAATGGGATAAACTCTACTCCTACTAAAGCAGCAGCTTTCTCGCTTCCGACCCCTACATCGGCTTGACCACTAGCTACTTTGCCAGCGACTGCTATATGAGAAGATTCTTCCTGTGCATACCCTTGTAACTGTGATGTACGAATATCGTTCAATCGTAGTTGCTCATCCAGTAATACACGCGCTCCTGCTCCGCGTTCCCGGTTCACCATTGTTAGTCCAGCTTGAGCCAAGTCTTGCCATGAACGAATCCCTTTTGGATTGCCTTTAGCTACATATAATCCTGCTCTTCTCGATGCTAGATTAATCACTGTACAAGGATGAGAAACTAGAATTTTACGAATATACGGCAAATTATAATCGCCTGTCTCTCCATCAAATAAATGAGTGCTAACAATATCGGAATTGCCCATATACATAGATACCAGACTATCCATACTCCCTGCAAAAGAACGAAGAGGACGATAGCGACTATCTTCTTTTTCCATATAACGTGCCAGAATATCCAGACTGCTATCCTGCCCGGTAATCACAATCGTTCTTCCACTGGTTGGTGGGGTGACAGGTTCCTGTGTTATAGGATTCATCGTTCCTGTATTCCGCAAAATCTCTTCTGGACGGGCATAAGCTGCATGTACAAATTCAGGTGTAACTGTTGCTTCCGCATCAGATGTATGATCTTCATAATCCATATGTGGAATATTACCGACTCCCGGTTGAAGTGGAGAAACGTCTGTTGAATCAGACGATGAAGAAGTCTGCAACATGCTATCTAGTGGAGTAGCTGTCATATTAAGCTGTCCCGCATTTTCTCGATTTTCACGAATCATGCCGTTTTTGGCTTTTTGTTTGTAAGCTTCTAGATCATAATGATCGACTCGCATTTGTTTACCGACACGATAGGCAGGCAGATCGCCTTTTTTGATCAAATCATAAACCGTTAACTTGGAGACTTTTAGTAATTTGGCGATTTCTTCAGTTGTGTATGACACCTGCTCATTCATAGGTGGTTCCTCCCTAACAATATACGTTTATCTTAACGTGGATCAGAAGTGTTTTCAATTTAATCTATAAGTGAATCGCTTATGAATCATTATATTTAATTATAACTAGATATAATTAGAATGATTTAGTATGATCTAATATATAATAATGAGTGTAATACATAGTTGTATTATAACTTTAAGGAGGAATATTTGTTGAAATCTCTAGTTTCTTTACGTTCACTTCGTTCTGCTTCGCTTACATCACGCCTAAGTATGACTGCTATGCTTGTATGTGTGCTCTTGATGCTCAGTGCTTGCTCATCCACCACAACAACATCCAGTACAGATAACTCTACTACTCCTACAACAACTTCCACAGAAAATAGTGCTACAGCTACTCAAGATGCACCTGTGCAATTAACGATTTCAGCGGCGGCAAGCTTAACCGATAGTCTGCAAGAAATTCAAACGTTATATCAGCAACAACACCCTAATGTGAGTCTTACTTTTAATTTTGCCGCTTCAGGTACATTACAGAAACAAATTGAGCAAGGTGCTCCCGCAGATCTTTTCTTTTCAGCAGGTAGCAAACAAATGGATGCTTTACTAAGTGCTAAGCTGATTGATACAGCTCACGAAAAAGATCTATTAGCTAATCAGCTTGTACTTGTAGTACCCAAAGATAACTCTTTCTCTTTAACTTCACCAAAAGACCTCACTAATGAAAACATCAAAAAAATAGCTGTCGGTACACCTGAATCTGTTCCGGCAGGTATGTATGCGAAGCAGACTTTAGAATCTGCAAATCTTTGGGATTCATTGCAATCCAAACTTGTGCTTACCAAAGATGTGAAGCAAGTTCTTTCTTATGTAGAAACAGGGAATGCTGAAGCAGGATTTGTATACAAAACAGATGCAATGGATTCAGATGGCGTAAAAGTTGCTTTTACCACAAAAGCAGATAGTCATGATCCGATTCTATATCCTGCTGGAATCGTCTCTGCAACTACTCATCCTCAAGAAGTCGCTGACTTTTACGATTATTTGCAGACAGATGAAGCGCAAGCGATCTTTGTCAAACATGGATTTGTGAAGGCTTCTTCAGGCTCATGAGTTCTTTTGTCTGGTCATGGGATATAATCGGTTCGCCGATCCTGCTTTCTTTACAAATTGCTAGTATCGCCGGAACACTTGCTTTTTTACTGAGTATTGTAATTGCAATGGCAATGAATCATTACTCTTTTCCCGGCAAATCTATAGTAGAGACTGTATTTATGTTACCGCTTGTCTTGCCTCCTTCTGTTGTCGGTCTACTATTATTAACGATATTGGGTAGACGCAGTTGGATTGGACAATTAGCAGAATGGCTTACACATCAACCGATTGTATTTAGTGTAACAGGAGCGATTATTGCTGCTACTGTAGTTTCATTTCCACTCGCTTATCAGACACTCAAAACGGGATTCGCTCTGGTCGATAAAGATGTGCTAGAATCTGCCCGCTCTCAAGGCGCTACCGAATTGCAATTACTCTGGCATATGATTTTGCCACTGGCATGGCGCTCTCTGGTTACAGGATTTGTGCTTGCTTTTGCCAGAGCACTCGGAGAATTTGGAGCTACTCTTATGGTTGCTGGTAATATCCCGGGTAAAACGCAGACCCTCCCGACAGCGATTTACTTTGCTGTCGATGCTAACAATATGCCACTAGCATGGAGCTTAACGATCATTACGATTCTAATTTCATTTATTCTATTATTATTAACTGGACGCATTCGTGGTTCTACCTGACCGGTGACTACGAATGCTTTTTTATTTTGTAAAACTTAGATAGCTTTATCTAGTATATTCCTTATATAATTATACGTAGACTGACCAAAATAATAGGCATTGGTTACATGTGCAAGATCAACTTTATGATCTTATCGGCATAGCCATCGATAATGTCTATCGATCATCTTTTTATTAAATACAGAAAAAAGAGGTACAGCTATGCTCAAACTTCAGCAGTTATCAGATATATTGGAATTGCAGGCTCTTTGTGAAAAAGAAGATTCTATTATGCTCAAATTAAACTGGGATATGCTTAAAAATCGTGCTCCCGGAAGTGTAGAAGACTTTTTCCATTATGAAGGTAAATTATTGATTGGCTTTCTAGGCATTTATCGTATGGGACAAAATATTGAAGTATGTGGAATGACTCATCCTCTTTATCGTAGACGAGGTGTCTTCACAAAATTGTGGGAACACGCGGTAAGTCGCGGGCAATTGGTAGACGCCGAGCAAGTACTGCTCAATGTGCCTCGTGATTCGGTCTCCGGTCAAGCATGGGTGCATACCAGACCTGTCGTTCTACACAGTATTGAGTACACGCTCAAACTGGATAACGAACACAATCATCTTATTGTAGATGAACCGGAAACAGCGGTATTGCGTCCCTTTAATGATAGCGATATTCCTTTGTGGTTACGATTGGATGCAGATGCTTTTGCTATTAGTGAAGCTTCTACACTAGCGACACTCGCCAATCCCAATCGTTCCAAAACGCGTAAATTGATCGTTATTGAGCATGCAGGAATAGCTGTTGGGAAAATAGAAGTGGATTATGAAGGAGAACATAGTTGGATCTACGGATTTGTGATCGATCCAGCGCTACGTGGACATGGTATTGGACGAAGTGCATTGCGTCAGGTCGCTCTTACTGAAAGTCAAGCAGGTCATAGTGTGTGGCTTAATGTAGTGTCTGATAACGATCGTGCACTTTATCTGTATGAATCATGCGGGTTCCAACATCAAGATATTCAAGATTATTATCTGTACTCTCCACCGATGCCTGAAATTTAAACCTAATAGCAAACACAGAAAAAGCGTTTATACCAAGCACGGAGGTCCGGTCCATGCCTGGATAAACGCTTTTTCTTAGAGGTTCATCTATCTTAACCGTATCATGTGACTGGAACGGAAGGATAAATGGTCTCTATCCCTGTAACAGGAAAGCCGTATGTTCGTTGGTCTTGCTTATATTGTGAAAAGAATCCGGGTCAAAAAGATGGGGGGATTTTGACCCGTTTCTTGGTCCACCTACATGAGGCTCCACGAAGGAGCTAGGGATGTCACACCAGCGTTCTGTCTGCAATGTTCACAGACTTGAGTTCCGCCTGGTACGACATGTTGTAATAAATGAAGATAATCCAGTGAGGCAGACACTTTTTCCGGTGAAGGATAATGTCGCTGTACTGTCCCTTCCATAATCGAAAAAATATCGATTCGTTCAGGTAATCTACCAAAAGCAGACTGGCAAAACACGGAAGATAGATGAATAAAAGCTTCTGCTGTATAAGGATCATCATCAACGATAAACTTCTGAACGATCAGGCTCTTGTGTCCGGATGAATGATCCGGTTGCGCTGTTGGTTCAGACACTTGCCATGCTACTTGAAAAATAACCGACAAGTCTGTTTGCAGTTCT
Source organism: Paenibacillus kyungheensis (assembly GCF_028606985.1). Classification (NCBI taxonomy): domain Bacteria; kingdom Bacillati; phylum Bacillota; class Bacilli; order Caryophanales; family Paenibacillaceae; genus Paenibacillus; species Paenibacillus kyungheensis. The sequence continues at coordinate 3,207,470 of NZ_CP117416.1, forward strand.
GGAACCAAAGTCTGATACTGTTCATACAACATCATCGGGTAAGGTGCATATTCATTAGCTGCAAGCAACTTGCGAATATTATTTGTTACCAGATCTTTGACTTGCCAGTACTGTTGTTCATGATCAAAGTAAGAGATACGCTTGGGCCAACGGAAATCAACCAGTTGACCAATATCACTAATCCCTCTTAGCTCTGGTGACATACTGTAATAACGATTAATCGCATGTCCTATCGCAAATTGTACCCGTTGCTTCCAATGAATAGGCGAAGCCTGGTTACGTGATGCTTTGCGTGTAGATACGGGCTGATCTTGATTACGATATGTCATGCGTAGCCATTCTTCCAGCTTGTAGTCCTGCAAAACAGGTGAAGCCTGATCGGTAGAATAATTCATATATGCTTAACACCTGCTTTCCAGTCATACGAAGTCTTTTATTACATCTACTTTTGTGTCAGCTAGTGAGCAAGTTATTAGGAATTACCCTACACTTACTGCTACACTTGCAAATTTTTTACCGAATTCACGACAAGTTTCCTTCTCGTCGGATGAAGGATTTAATTCGATCTTCAGCCCTTCTACTACGATATCTGCACCACGCTCTTGCAACTTATTCGAAAGAATATCGACAGCGGCTGCAAATTGTTCGTAACACGTGTCTCCACTTCCGAATACAGCGGCTTTTTTACCGGCAAGGTCTAATTGATCCATATCTTCGTAAAAGTCGAGGAATTCATCTGGCAATTCGCCATCTCCCCAAGTATAAGCGCCAAGGAGTACTGCGTCGTATTCCAAAAGAGTATCCGCATCACAGTCCATTGCTTGCTTGAGTTCAACCTCTCCACCTGTGGATTGTATTCCTTCAGCAATCAAATCTGCAATTTCTTCTGTATTCCCAGTCATGCTGGCGAACACCACTAATATTTTAGACATTGTAATCCTCCCGCATATGTGTTTTCCATGGATTGATCATACTTGATAATGATTCTCATTGTCAACAACGAATTTTAAATTTTTAATTTATTTTTGTTTTACGGATATTTTCGTCTGTTATCTAGATGTTCTTATTCTTCTGACCAATAGATAATGCGTAATAAAGTGTATGTAACAGCAAAATATTTGCTTCATTTATTTTAGCTAATCTAATATGATATAAAAGATTTATACCGTACTTTTTGTTTTTTTGAGAGTAGAAATCAAATATAGCTTCCTTTCATCTATTGTTATACAATGAAATGCGGTAAACTGATAAAGATGGCTTTATAGGCTACTCTGTATATAGATGATTGTACCTAGACAATATCTATCGAGAAATAAAATATAAGGATGGATTATTACATGTATATTGCTGATCAATGGAAAGATTATGAATTAATTGATACGGGCGCAGGTGAGCGTCTGGAGCGTTGGGGCGAAATCTTATTACGTCGTCCAGACCCGCAGATCATCTGGCCTCTTCAATCCGCAGATCGAGACCCGCGTTGGAATCAAGTCCACGGGCATTATCACCGTAGCGCTTCAGGTGGTGGCGAATGGGAATGGAAACGCAAAATTCCAGAACGCTGGAATATTCGCTATGGCGATCTGAATTTCCATATCAAACCAACAAATTTCAAACATACCGGTCTATTCCCTGAACAAGCAGCAAACTGGAGCTGGATGATGGACAAAATCAAAAATGCAGGTCGTCCTATCACTGTGTTGAACTTATTCGCTTATACTGGTGGAGCTACGACTGCTGCTTCTTATGCAGGCGCTGATGTCGTCCACGTAGATGCGGCTAAAGGCATGGTGCAATGGGCAAAAGAAAATCATCAATTGTCTGGTATCGGCGATCGCCCGGTACGTTTTATTACAGATGATGTATTTAAATTTGTACAACGTGAGCAACGTCGTGGTAACAAATACGATGCAATCATTATGGACCCTCCTTCCTATGGACGTGGCCCTGGTGGCGAAATGTGGAAATTGGAATCCAGTCTGTATCCGTTCCTGGAATCTTGCTTGTCGATTATGTCTGACAATCCATTATTTATGCTGATCAACTCGTATACAACAGGAATCGCTCCTACCGTGTTGTCTAATATTTTGAATATGACAATGCAACAACGTTACGGTGGTACCCTTTCTTCTGGTGAAATTGGTCTACCTATCACGAACTCAGGTCTGAATTTACCTTGTGGTATTCTTGGACGCTGGGAAAGCTGAGGAATAACAAATGGAACAACATTCAAATACTAAAGGCAGAGAACCGATTCCTGTTCTTTATGAAGACAATCATATTATCGGCGTTGTAAAGCCAGTAAATATTCCTTCTCAAGAAGATCCAACAGGCGATCCAGATATGCTGACGTTGATCAAAGAAGATCTGAAAGAGCGTTATAACAAAGCAGGCAATGTCTATTTGGGATTGATCCACCGTCTGGATCGTCCGGTAGGCGGAGCGATGGTATTTGCCAAAACATCCAAAGCGGCTTCTCGTTTGTCCGAATCTGTACGTAGTCGTACGATGGTGAAACGTTATGTGGCGGTTGTACGTGGTATTCCTACTGTATCCAAAGCAACACTTAAAGACGTGCTTCTCAAAAATGCACGCACTAATACAGGCGCAGTAGTACCAGCAGGAACTACGGGTGGTAAAGAAGCTGTACTGGATTATGAAGTACTGGCTCAAAATGAGGATTTGAATCTAGCGCTAGTGTTAATTCATTTGCATACTGGACGTTCTCACCAGATTCGGATTCAAATGTCTCATGCAGGTTATCCGTTATTCGGGGATCAAAAGTATGGTGCTGAAGTAAACCGTCGTGGTGAACAATTAGCATTGTGGTCAGTACTGACTGCTGTTCCTCATCCTGTCGGTGGTCGAATGATCTCTATGATCTCACTTCCTCCGCAGACTAAGCCGTGGATTGAATGGTCGAGTGATATTTATGAGCAATTGAAGCAACGGTTGGAGCTTGAGTTGGAGCAAACGAAGTTGAAGTAAGTAGAACAAGATTGAGATAATGTGTGAAATTAATCTCAGTATTGTATAAATAGGATACAAAAAAGCTTTTCCATTGCCTTGTAATCAAGGAGCGGAAAAGCTTTTTTCATTTATATTGGAATATTAATTCAGCAGAGATTTAAATTTAGAGATTTGTACTGGTAGTTTGATGTACAAGCGCTTCGAGAATAGCTATTCTTTCCGTCGCTGTTAAGAAGGGATATTTTGAATCACTGCTTAGGGCAGTAAATATCCCTTCTTAAAGGCGAGCGCTTCGCTCTTTCAGAATCATCTATTCTCTTAGCTTCGTGCATAAAGATACTTTGAGTTTCCACTATTTCAAAATATAATATTATAACTGTATCGTTTTTTTGCTTCACTATTTAACATACGTCAAATTGTTGTTAGGCGATGAATATGTACAAAAAACTTCTCTTGCTGTCTGTAGATAGCAAGAGAAGTTTATTTTATAGCATTATTTTATTTTCACTTAAAAAATCAGGTAGAGCCGTTAGAAGATAAATCTTCTACAATTCCGGTAATACTATCTGCTTTGTCCATTTCGACAATCTGTTTACCAATATGTCTACGTTCATCGGTTTGTAGTGCGGCTTTGCTATTGAATCCGATCATGCGATTAGGAGGTAAAATAGCTAGGAATGAACGATGTTCTTCGCAGACAAAAGCACCGATAATGCGATTGCCGTTAGGTTTGGAACGTTTACCTTCTTTGAACTCAAAAGTAGATAATCCTTTACCACCGCGACTTTGCGTCTGATACTGTAACAATGAAGTACGTTTGGCATAACCGAGATCGGTAATGACCATCAATTGTCCTTCTTCTCCATCTACCCATAAGACTACAGCAACTTCATCGTCTCCAACCAATTGAATCCCACGTACACCTGCTGCTACACGACCCATTGGATTCACTTCTTCGGCGCGGAAACGGATACTCATACCGTCTTTGGTAATTAGCATCAAGTCTCTTGCTTGTCCTGCCCGGGTGACTGAGATCACTTCATCCCCATCCCCTAGCTTACAAGCAGCAACTGCTCCTGAACGCTTGGTTGCATACTCTTTAATTTCTGTACGCTTCACTTGACCTCGCTTGGTGACAAAGATCAAATCTGCTTGTTCTTCTTCAAAATTGCGAACCGGAATCATCGTTACGATTCGATCTTCACGAGTCATCGGGATGATATTTACAATCGCTTTTCCTGTTTCTTTCCATTTGAAGTCAGGAATCTGATGAACAGGCAATAAGAAGTATTGTCCTCGCTGTGTAAATACAAGCAGACTATCCAGTGTATTTACATTTATCACATCACGAATATAATCATCTTCCTTAGCGCCTGATCCATTACGTTCTCCACCGGAACGATTGAAAGACATCATACTGGTACGCTTAATATAACCATCGTTAGAAAGGCTAACCAATACATCTTCGGAATTAATCATCACTTCAAGATTAACTTTTAATTCTTCAACTTCATCTTGAATAATCGAACGACGATTAATACCATGCTTATCATGAATTTCCAGTAATTCTTTTTTGATCAATCCAACTAGCTTTTTATCGCTACCAAGAATGGCGCGGAAATTCGTAATTTTTTTCTGGATATCATTCAGTTCTTTTTCAACCTGATTAATTTCTAGATTGGTTATGCGATACAATTGAAGCGTCAAAATAGCATCTGCTTGGCGTTCAGTAAGACCAAACATCCATTGCAAATTATTTTGTGCATCCTGACGGTTTTTAGACGCTTTGATCGCTGCAATCACTTCATCTAATACATTTAGCGCTTTAGCCAGACCTTCTAATACGTGTGCACGATCTTCAACTTTATCAAGATCATGTTGTGTACGACGTGTCACCACTTCACGTTGATGAGCAATATAAGCTTCTAGAATACTTTTAAGTCCCATTTGCTGAGGAGCTTTATTTACGATCGCTACCATATTGAAATTATAAGTAACTTGTAGATCGGTTTTTTTGAGCAAATAAGCAAGAATTCCTTGTGCATCTGCTTCTTTTTTCAGTTCAATAACGATCCGTAGTCCATCGCGTCCACTTTCATCACGAACTTCAGCGATACCTTCTACTTTTTTCTCAAGCCGTATATTTTCCATCGCAGTGACAAGGCGAACTTTGACAACTTGATAAGGAATCTCGGTAATAACGATCTGTTGTTTGCCGCCACGTAATGTTTCGATTTCGGTTTTGGAACGTACGTAAATACGTCCTTTTCCTGTGGAGTACGCATCTCGTATGCCGTCTCCGCCCATAATTGTACCACCTGTTGGAAAATCAGGGCCTTTGATATAATTCATCAATTCAGGCAATTCCATTTCTGGATTTTCCATTAACGCAATACAGCCTTCAATCACTTCGCGCAGACTGTGCGGAGGAATTTCAGTAGCAAAACCAGACGAAATTCCGCTTACTCCGTTCACTAACAAGTTAGGATAACGAGAAGGTAGAACGACCGGCTCTTGCGTCGTATTATCGAAATTATCTTTAAATTGTACGGTGTTGCGATCAATATCACGCAAAATTTCCATCGCTATCGAAGATAGACGTGCTTCTGTATAACGCATCGCTGCTGCTGGATCATCATCAGGAGATCCCCAGTTACCATGTCCATCGACAAGCGTATGACTCATTTTCCATGGTTGTGCCATCCGTACCATACCATCATAGATCGATGAATCACCATGAGGGTGATAATTACCCATCACATCGCCGACCGTTTTGGCAGATTTGCGGTATCCTTTTTCAGGAGTATTGCCCGAGTCGTACATCGCGTACAAAATACGGCGTTGTACCGGCTTTAATCCATCACGAACATCAGGAATTGCGCGGTCTTGAATAATATATTTAGAGTAGCGACCAAAACGGTCTCCAACGATTTCTTCTAGAAATGCTGGCAAAAATTTATCGTTATTTTCAATAGCCATCCGTTCACCTTACCTTCCGAGCTTATCGCCGGATAATTTTGAAGCCGCCGCAGAGTACAGAGGGAAGTGAATACCATTCCAACCAAGTACGGTATGATGCTCACTTCCATCTGCACTAACGCAGCGGCTCATTTAGTTTCATCATTACTAAAATTCAATTTACATATTATCTAGTGTATTACTCTACATATTCTGTAAAGTCTACATTTTCTACAATCCAACGTTTACGAGGATCGACTTTATCACCCATCAGTGTAGATACACGACGCTCTGCTTTGGCAGCATCTTCGATCTGCACCTGCAATAACGTACGACTTTCAGGATTCATCGTTGTCTCCCATAATTGCTCGGGATTCATTTCTCCTAATCCTTTATAGCGTTGCAAATCGACATTTTTGCCAAACTCTTTCATCGATTGGTTCAGTTCTTCGTCTGTCCATACATAACGTTCTTGCGATTTTTTACCTGCACGTTGAGAAATTTTGTACAACGGAGGTTGAGCAATATAGACTTTACCATTATCGATCAATTGCTTCATATAACGGTAGAAGAACGTTAGTAATAAGACTTGAATATGAGCACCATCGGTATCCGCATCGGTCATAATAATGATTTTGGAGTAGTTGCTATCTTCTATCGCAAATTCTGTTCCTACTCCTGCTCCAATAGCAGAAATAATCGCCCGATACTCTTCATTTTTCATCACATCAGCAAGTTTGGATTTCTCCGGATTCATTGGTTTACCTTTGAGTGGTAAGATCGCTTGAATTTTGGAATCTCGTCCTTGCTTCGCAGAACCACCTGCCGAATCTCCTTCGACGATAAATAGTTCATTTTTAGAAAAATCTTTGGATTGCGCAGGGCTTAGCTTACCGTTCAGATTCGAACTTTCACTGCGTTTGCGTCCTGTACGCATGTCGTCACGTGCTTTACGAGCCGCTTCGCGTGCACGAGAAGCTTGAACCGCTTTTTTAATCAGTTTTTGGCCGACTTGTGGGTTTTCTTCAAGAAAACGTTGCATATTTTCAGCGACGACAGCATCTACTGCTCCACGTGCGGAAGAACTACCCAGTTGGTCTTTCGTTTGACCCACAAATTCTACATCTGACATTTTGACGCTGATTACCGCCATCATGCCTTCACGTAAATCTCCACCTTCGAGGTTTTTATCTTTTTCTTTGATAAGCGCTGTTTTGCGAGCATAATCATTTAATACGCGAGTGTATGCTGTTCTGAATCCCGTCTCATGTGTACCGCCGCCCCGTGTAGGGATCGAATTAACAAATGAAGCAAGCGTCTCAGTATACCCTGCATTGTACTGCATCGCTACTTCGACTTCGATATCTTCACGTTCAATATTGAAATGAATAACATCATGCAATACATCTTTACCTTCATTCAGAAATTCTACGAATTGACTGGCTCCGCCTTCATAATAAAAACGATCTTCTTTATCATTACGGTCGTCTTTTAGCAAAATTTCTAGTCCTGAATTTAGAAAAGCAATCTCTTGCAGACGTTCAGCAAGCGTATCATAATTCAATGCTATCCCTTGTTGGAACACACGAATATCTGGTTTGAATGTAACTTTTGTTCCTGTAATTTTGGTTTTGCCAATCACTTCTAGACCACTTACAGGTTCACCTACATGTTCTTTGCCTTTTTTATCAACCCAATATTCAAAACGTTGACGATGAATACCACCATCACGATAAATTTCTACTTCCAGCCACTCGGATAAAGCGTTGGTTACAGAAGCACCAACTCCATGTAAACCTCCGGACTTTTTGTATCCTCCACCGCCGAATTTACCTCCGGCATGCAAAATGGTAAATACAACCTGTGGTGTAGGTACTCCACTTTTATGCATTCCTGTCGGAATACCGCGTCCGTTATCAAAAACTGTAACTGAACCATCTTTGTTCAGTGAAATCTCAATTTTTGAACAATGTTTTGCCAAATGCTCGTCAACTGCGTTGTCCACAATCTCCCATACGAGATGATGAAGCCCAGATGAACTTGTACTACCGATATACATCCCCGGACGTTTCCGTACGGCAACCAGCCCTTCAAGCACCTGAATGTCGTCAGCATCATACCCGGAAACTGGCGGATTAACATTACCACGGGATGAATTTGTGAGTGAATCGATCTTTTCGACCATTCATGGTCCCCCTCTTTAATCTAAATATTGCTTTGTTCTGTTAGACCTTCGATTAGCATTATAAATCTTAGTCGAAAATTATACCATAGGTAAATCAATAATCGCGCTTGACCCCGAACTATCATATCATACGCTTTTATTTTGTCGACCATTTTAATTTACATAAAATGTAATTATCGCTTAAGTTATTTCTATAATGCAAACACATGTTTCCATTTATCTTTTAAGTGTAATCTAATCTTTTCATTTCGTAAAGATACTTCTAGCATTATTCTACGATTTCCCATTATATTAGCATGGATGATCTTTTGTAAATAAACTTGCCTGCTGATCCTAAATAAGATTAGCAGGCATAAAAAACATACTTTTTAATTGAGTACATCTCTTTTTGTAAAAACAGCAAACGAAATAATAACAGATACGAATGCCCATACAGCTAATACTCCTAATGAGAATGGCAAAGTCATTCCTTCTATTGGTGCCGGGCTACCTGACAGGTAATTTGTTAATCCTAGATTGACCATAAATAAATACTTAGCTGTGCTCCAAGAAGCCGCCATATTGGTCAATATCGTTCCTGCGATCAACGAAGCCATCATAATCACAATACTGGCTGCGGTACTACGCACCAACACAGATACCATAAAGGCAAGTAACCCAACTGTCAAACCGACAAACCAGATCAGTCCCATTTGCATCAAAATAAATTGCCATTGTGCTACAGCATGTACTGTACTCATATCGGTTCCGGTATCGCTTGGCTGGAATCCGGTAAATACAGGAATATTAAATCCACTATAGCCAAATGCTGCACCTGAGATCACATAGGAAATAATAAAGGTACAGACGACAATCAGCGAGACAAACATCGTCAGCGTAATCAATTTACTCAATAATACTTTCCACCTGCGAATCGGCCTTGTCAGCAACATTTTAATCGTTCCGCCTGTTCGTTCAGCGGATACAAGGTCAGAAGCGATGGTCATAATCAGCAGTGGGATAAATAAACTACTGGAATTGTCCAAAAACTCACGCGTAAATGTAACTCCGCCTGGTTCATTTGGATTCACATCATTTTCTAAATAATATTGCATCTGTTGTACAAACACACGACGATACTTTTTCCATTCTTCGGGTACACGATCACTACCTAAAGAATTCTGATTATCGGTGATCGCTTGCTGTAATTCCACACGCCAGTCTTCACCAAACTTTGTACGATTCTCCTGAGCTTGACGCATCTGTGCATAAGTAAACATCGGTACCAGTACCAATAAAACCAATAGCACGACATAAAATCTTTTTTTCTTAATGATTTTGATTGTCTCATTCTGTACCAATGGCCATATACTATTCAATAAATTCACCTTCTGTCACGCCCAGAAATAGTTGTTCCAGCGTCGGGCTAAGTTTGCGTACATTATGAATCTGAACCCCTGCTTGCACAAGAGTCGCTATCGTTGTCGAGATGTCTTCTTCCGGTGTCGCTGTGATAATGGAGTTCGTTCGAAGCGAAGCGGCTGTATCGTTATCGATATTAGAACTTTCTAAATCAAGCACTTGAATAGAAGGAATAGATTGTAGAATCTGTTCTCCTTGCATCTGAGGCTCTAGTTCCCAAATCACCAGATGCTGTGTATCTTCTACCAGTTCAGTTACTCCACCTACAGCAATCACGCTTCCCCGCCCTACAATCGCTACCCGATCACAAAGCAGTTGGATCTCACTTAATAAATGACTGGATACAAATACAGCCATACCTTGCGCTGCTAATTCACGAATAAAAATACGCATATCTCGAATCCCTTTAGGATCAAGTCCATTGGTTGGTTCATCCAAAATAAGCAATCTAGGGCGACCTAACAACGCTTGAGCAATGCCGAGCCGTTGACGCATCCCTAGTGAGTACTTGCTTACTTTATCGTGAATACGCTCATCCAGACGAACGATTTCAGTCACTTCTTGAATCCGTTTCTCATCAACTCCTGGCTGCATACGTGCAAAATGCTCCAGGTTTTCCCAGCCTGTCAGATAGGGATACATTTCAGGATTTTCAACGATTGAACCGACATAAGCTAATGCTTTTTCCGGTTGCTTGGTGACATCGTAGCCACAAATATTTATTGTTCCTTCAGTCGGACGAATTAAATTGACTAACATTCGAATAGTCGTTGTTTTACCTGCACCATTGGGTCCTAAAAAGCCAAAAATTTCACCTGCTTTGACTTCGAAAGTAACGTCTTTGATAATCCACTTTTTGCCGATTTTCTTTTTGACATGTTGCACAGATAATACAATCTCTTCTTGAGATGATGTAGACTCCGAATGGGTAACTGTAGACTTCGAATCGATCATGGTCTAGCTCCTCTCTCATTTCCATATACGCTATCAATCATTATTCGATACTTTGGACGACACGTTCTGCAATTTGTTCATAACCTGTACCATTAGGATGGAAATGATCAGAAGATAAATATTTATTTATATTTTGCTGAAATAGATCAAAGGTAGGAATCAGCGACATATTAGATTGACTATTAATAATAGTCATTGCTGTCGTATTCCACGTGGTAACCGCTTCATTACCGGGTACACGCAGTTCAGGTAAATCAGAAAATGGATTATACAGTCCGAGGTACAAAATATGAGCATCTGGATTAATTTTAGCGATCCGCTCTAATATTTGTTGTAGTGTTTTACTTGCTTTGGGAAGATTAGCTAGTAGTTGTTGTTGGGTTGGTGCTTGTTGCTGATTATTACCTAGTGCTTCACCGGCGTTAAATAAATCATTAGCACCGATCGATACAAAAATCATATTCGATTGTTGCAAAACATGTTGTACACCCGGTTGTTCTAGTGAAGATAAAACCGATGCTGTTTTTTGTCCGTTAATGCCTAGATTAGCGATTAATTTAGCATCTTTGCCGTCTTTTTGCAGTAAATCTACAGTACGACGAGCAAATCCGCTACCATCATCGTCTCCTGTACCTTTAGCAAGCGAATCGCCCAACACTGTCACCCGAAAAGAACCGTCTGCATTAGCGGTGGATGTCGCTGTTTCACTTGTGACAGGATCTGTAGATGCCGTACCTGTATACGTGCTACCTACAGGATGTAATACATCAGAAATCGCATAAATAAAGCCGCCAATCAATACAATCGTGGCTATAATAGATGAGATACCTGTGATTCGCCAGATACGCACTGACGATTTGGATGATTTCATAATTTGTCCTCCTGTGCTGAAAATATGAACAACATCTGCCACTTGGTATGATGACTCGCGGTTCATTATTAAGATAGGTTATCTATCTATTATATACAGTACGTACGCAACTTCCAAACAGTTAGAAACTATCACATCGATTTTAATAATAAATATAGCAAAAAGAAGATGGTTGAGATTGATCTACCACCTTCTTCATATCTACTTATTTACATTTTAATATTATTGTTTTGCTTTCTTTTTTTCTTTTTTCCCTTTTTTATCATCCGAAGCATGAATCATTTCGACCAATTTGGCATACAATAGTTCAGGCGTTTCTTCGCATATAAGCGTTTTTTTACCTACTAAAGCGATCGGTTGTTTACGACAGGATTTACATTCACTCAAGCAACTTTTTTGTTTTTGTTTGATATCGGGGAACTCTTTTTTAAGTGCTTTATATACTTGCTTTGTACCTAATTTTTCATTTTTTGTACAATATTTGATCGTTTTCATCGCTTGTTGTCTCCTCTATGTGTTGCTACATGACGATAATGTACTCTTCTTTACCCTAATCACTATCGTTATGTAACGATTATACTTCTTATAAGTATATAAAAATACCTGCTTCCTTCTCAAAAAGAAAGGAAACAGGTATTTGGGTATTTCTTTTTAAATCTTATCACTCAAAAATCACTATACTGTTCTTTAATTTTACTTTTGTCTGATTTTATTTTCCTATAAAGTCCTGTACCCATACTCCATTCTGGTATCCTACGCCTATGGCAGTAAAATTGGAACTAAGAATGTTGGCTTTGTGACCGGAGCTGTTCATCCATGACTTCATAACTTGAGCAGGAGAAGTCTGTCCTTTGGCGATATTCTCCCCAGCGGCACGATAACTGATCCCATAGGTTTTCATCATTTCAAAAGGGGTTCCGTACGTTGGTGATGTGTGATCAAAATAATTATTTTTGAACATATCGATTGCTTTATCCTGTGCCATCGTTTGGAGCTTGCTGTCTACAGATAACGCTTTGAGACCTACTTTGGCACGTTCCTGATTCACTAGCTCTACGACTTGGTCTGCAAATGCAGAGGTATCGGCTGTAGCGCTCTGACTGGCATATAAAGGTTTAGAAGTTGATTTCACATGGTACGTAGCAGCTTGGGCAGGAGCTGCTATCGTTACGGCTACAAGGACTGCTGCGGCAGCAGTTGAGGTGATACGCTTGAATAAGGTACGTTTATTGTTCAATGGTGTTCCTCCTTTAGATTCAGAATCACCATGTATTTTACCATCTAATGGTATTTCATTTCCAACTTTGCTCCAAATTCCAAAGCAAAAAGGCACCAGAGATAGCTCTGATGCCTTTTCGAAAGGTGTGGCTGTGTATAGCGGAATTACATTTTTTTAATGTACCGGCATCCGATCTTCTCATAGCCCATATGTTGATAAAAAGAGCATGAGGATAGACGTTCGTCACGGTTCATTCCTGTTACATAGACAGAGTGATCTCCAGCTTCATTTGCTTGCTTTTCAGCTTGAGCAATCAATTCACGTCCAATACCTTGACCACGATAATTCGCAGAAATGATTAGACCTGTAATTTGTGAAGTCTGTTGTCCTGTCTCATATGAAGTCTCACGGTACATAGCGATCATACCGACGACCTGTCCTTCACGTTCTGCAACAAGAGTCAAAAATTGCGGTTTGCCTTCCAGCGCTTCCATCCGGTCGCGCAGTACACTTTCCGTCATCGGATAACGAAGTTCACGCATTAAAGCAGTTAGAGCTTGAACATCTTTACTTTCGAATTTACGGACTTCTGCAACAGGCATTAATACACTAGTCGACATGTACATACTCCTCTTTTAGCAGAGCTGCCGCTTGCACGGCTCGCTTCCGCGCGATTTCCACACTTTCATCCGCACTGAGAGCTACAGCCATTCGGCGACCCGGCTTGGTCTCCGGCTTACCGAATACACGTACTTGCGTACGAGGTAACTTCAATGCTTCATCTATTCCGCCAACGACAAAATCTTTGGAAGCTTGTGTTGCTTTGAGTGTCGCTGATGCACCAGGGGTTAACAAGTGAATACTCGGAATCTCAAAACCAAGAATCGCTCGCACATGCAGAGCAAACTCTGATAAATCTTGAGTAATCATTGTAACCATTCCTGTATCATGCGGTCTTGGCGACACTTCGCTAAATACAACACCATCCGGGGTTAAAAAGAGTTCGACACCGAACAATCCGTATCCACCCAGACGTTCTGTAATGGTTGCAGCAATACGTTGCGCTTCTTCTAGCTGTGATGCAGTCATTGGGTGCGGTTGCCACGACTCCACATAGTCTCCATCGCGTTGAATATGACCGATTGGCGGACAAAACAACGTTCCAGAGGCACAACGCACCGTAAGCAGTGTAATCTCACTTTCAAAATGAACAAAAGCTTCTACAATAACACGAACTGATTTGCCTCTTGCTCCTTCAAGCGCCGCATCCCAACATGCCGAAGCATCTTCAGGTGTACGACATACGCTCTGCCCTTTGCCAGACGAGCTCATAAGCGGCTTTACTACGCAGGGTGTTCCAAGTACTGCAACAGCCTCTTTCAGTTGCTCCAAATTATCAGCGAATCGGTACGCAGCAGTAGGCAATCCAAGTGTCTCGGATGCCAGACGGCGTATCCCCTCACGATCCATCGTTAATTGGGCTGCAACTGCGGTAGGCACTACATTGTAGCCTTCTTGCTCTAGTTCTACCAGTACATCTGTCGCAATCGCTTCAATCTCAGGTACAATGTAATCCGGTTGTTCACTGATAATGACTTCTCTTAGCTTGTCGCCATCGAGCATATCAATCACATAAGAACGATGAGCAACCTGCATCGCAGGTGCATCCGGATAGCGGTCAACAGCAATACATTCAATACCGAGCCGCTGAGCTTCGATCACTACTTCCTTGCCAAGTTCTCCACTCCCAAGCATCAACATCCGTTTCGCTTGACGAGAATTTGGGGCCCCCCACATGATAGACAGCACTCCCTTATACACATGTTTTGCACTGCAACCTACATGGTACTGCTTACGTCATTTTGCGTATTGAATCTGTTACCATTCAACATTTGCTAGCACATTGTAAAATTTCCGACGAATTTCCTTTTAAACTTTACAATGTGATGACACTTTCTATTCTCTTACCTAATGAGCAAGATTGCAAGTCACTTTACCTAAATTTTTTGACAATTCTCGTATAATTCGTGGTTTCAAAGCTTATTTAAGTCGAAAATTGTCACAAAAAGCGGAATTGCGCTTCGATTAATCCATTATAAATTCCCTGTTTTTGAATCAATTCTGCATGTGTTCCTTCTTCTTTGATCTGACCATGATCCAAAACAACAATATGATCAGCATGACGGATCGTAGATAGACGGTGAGCTACGATAAAAGAAGTTCGTCCTTGAAGCAGTACTTTTAGCGCTTCCTGAATACGTAACTCTGTCTCGGTATCAATGCTGGCTGTCGCTTCATCCAAAATCAAAATTCTTGGATCAGCAAGTAATGCGCGGGCAAATGATAACAGTTGGCGTTGTCCCATAGAGAGCACATTTCCACGTTCTTCGACTTCTGTATCATATCCTTTAGGAAGCTTCTCGATATACGCATGAGCATGTACTGCTCTGGCTGCATTTTCCACTTCTTCATCGGTTGCATCCAGTCGTCCGAATCGAATATTATCTCTAATCGTGCCTGAGAAAATAAACGTGTCTTGAAGCACAATACTGATCTGTCCACGTAGACTTTCCAGCGTCACATCGCGGATATCATACCCATCGATCTTAATCGTACCGCTTTTAATATCATAGAATCGACTAATCAGATTAATAATCGTCGATTTACCTGAACCGGTATGTCCAACAAGTGCAATAGATTGTCCTGCCGTAACATGTAGATCAATCTCGCGTAGTGCAGGACGATTGGCTACATATTCAAAAGTGACTTTGTCAAAAACAATATCTCCGTTGATACGTGGTATCGGTTGTGCACCAGGCTTATCAGCGACTGAAGGCTGTTCATCCATAAATTCAAAAATACGTTCAGACGATGCCATCGCTACAAGCAATTGATTGTACATGTTGCCCAGACGGTTAATCGGGTCCCAGAAGTTCCCTACATAGCTGGCAAAAGCAACGAGTGTACCGATCATAATCTCGCCGCTCGCTATCAAAGTCGCTCCATACCAGAACAAAATCATCGATCCCAGTCCACCGGTAATCTCTATCAATGGCCCAAACGATTGGTTAAGCGCAGATGCTTTGTCCCACGATTTTTTACTAGAAGCGTTCATATTATCAAAGTATTTCATATTTTCTTTTTCCTGTGTATATGCTTGTGTAACACGAATACCTTGAATCGATTCGTTCAAATGCGAATTGATACGTGAGTTTTTCATCCTTACTTCTTGCCATGATAAACGAATAATTTTGCGTAGCTTGGTAGATACGAAGAACATTAACGGTACGGTTAGCATGACTGCCAGTCCTAATTTCCAATTGATCAACATCAAAATAACGACGATACCGAGCAATTGTACACAGTCGATCATGACGTTAACTGCACCGTTAGTAAATAAATCTTGCAAAGAGTTCACATCATTCGTAACCCTTACCAACACAGAACCCGCAGGACGTTTATCAAAAAAGGAAAACGATAAGCGCTGAATATGACTGAACAGATCGGAACGAAGATCGTAGATCACGCGCTGTCCAATAATATTTGTATATTTGATCCGGTAGGCATTGGCTGCCCATTGAATCAGGTATAATCCCAATGCTAATGCGGTGAGACCATAGAGTAAGGTTAGACTAGGAGCACCTGTAGCTGGTTGAATAGCTTTGTCAATCGCTACCCCTGTAATGTAAGGAACAGCTAACTTCGTGACTGTACCTAGCACCATCATTAAGATAATAAAAGGTAATAGTTGCTTGGCATAAGGCTTAATATAACCAAATAATCGAGCAAATTGTGACCAGTTAAAGGCTTTATCAATCAGCTCATCATCTTGATAGACAAATCGATCTTCAACACGTGTTATAGATGAAGATGATTGCTTTTGTTGTTCTTTCAACGATTCTTTGGCTGAAATATTACTCATATGTTCTCACCTGCTCACTATGTGTATCACTAGGGACATCTCTTTGATGCTCATCATGAGAGAGATACAGATCGTCTGCTGCTTGAAGCCGTTCGATATGATCTGCATACTGAACACGATAAATATCTTGATATGCGCCAGGTACATCGATTAATTGTTCATGCTTACCACGTTGTACTACCCGTCCTTCTTCTAGCACTAGAATCTCATCGGCATGTCGTAAAGAAGAAATACGGTGAGCAATAATAAAGGTGGTTCTGCCTTTCATTACTTCCTGAAATCCAGATTGGATCTCGTGCTCTGTCTCCATATCTACTGCGCTGGTTGCATCATCAAGAATAAGAATTTTGGGATTTTTAAGTAATGCACGAGCGATAGCAATCCGCTGTTTTTGTCCACCGGATAATCCCATACCTCGTTCTCCTACAAGCGTATCGTATCCTTGAGGGAGCTCCATAATAAAATCGTGTGCTTTGGCAAGCTTGGACACACGAATAATATCCTCCATTGTTACTTCGTTCATGCCATAAGCGATATTATTTTTAAGCGTAGAAGAGAATAAGAATGTCTCTTGAAATACCGAAGCAATCTGAGAACGCAAATCTTCAATTCGAATATCTCGGATATCTACTCCGTCTAATTTGATACTTCCTTCACTCACATTGTATGCGCGCATCAGTAACTGAATAATCGTTGATTTACCTGAACCTGTTCCACCTAATAAGCCAATAACCGAGCCTGGAGGCGCATCCAAATTAATATCTATAACAGCAGGCAATTGATTACCATAAGTAAATGTCATATGTTCAAATGTAACATGACCTTTCACTTCATGGATGTTCATATGACTGATAGTATCTTTATCTTTGACATCTACGCGCTGATACAATATTTCTAAAATTCGTTCGGTAGAGGCTTTGGATTGTGTGTAGTTATTAATATGAAATCCCAGTCCCCACATGGGCCCGATAATATACCAGATCAGTGTAAAGAAAGCGACCAATTCTCCGAGTGTAAGCGAACCGTTAATCACTAATGTTCCGCCAAATCCAAGCAAAATCACTATACAGACCGAAGCCAGTAATTCCATCACCGGAAAGTAACGACTCCATAGAGTTGCTGCATGAATCTGATTGGTACGATAGCGTTCATTACGAACAGCAAATTTATCCACTTCATGAGGCTCACGAGCAAAAGATTTGACGGTTCGTACACCTGTAATATTTTCTTGAACCGCTGTTGTTAAAGAACCCAGAGCAAGTCTCATTTCTTGAAAAGCAGGGTGAATACGGGATTCAAATTTGAGAGCGACAAAGACAAGAAAAGGGATCGATATCAGTGTAACCAGTGTCAGTTGCCAGTTCATTGAAAACATGACGATCGAACCAAAAATAACCATCATAAACACATTCAATAACTGAGCAAATCCAAAACCGATAAAGTTACGGATTGCTTCCAGATCACCTGTTAGACGTGACATTAAATCGCCTGTCTTCGCCGTATCATAATAACGGAAGGATAAAAATTGTAGTTTTTCGTAGCAAGCGTTGCGAAGTCGATATGCAATATAATTACCAAGACGTCCTCCAAAAAAGCCATGTAAAAATTGCATAATTCCTTTCAAAATAGCGACACCAAAAATAGCTAGTGCTAGCATCGGAACCTGATCAAATCGCCTCAGCTTAATCACATCATCAATCAAAATTCTGAGTAAATTTGGATATACCAGTCCGAGCGCGGTAGCGGTTGCAAGACATAAAATAGAAAGGTACAAATAACTCCTTTTACTGCGATAGTAGTCATGCAATTGCTTGAGAACGTCCATGTGTCTCCCCCTTTGATTCTCTTGTCGATTATTAGCATAATGAAGCTTACCACCGTCCTCAAAAGCCCGCAAAGCGGATACATGTTCGTTTATCGTCAATGTCCTTAAATTTATGCCATAATTTAGACATAAACCGTTAATTTTAATGAAATAATACAAAATACTACGGTTCACGACCATTTCGTAACAGAAGTCAAGTTTTGTAAACTTGTTTATGCAATTATTTGGTAAAAGCGTTATCGTTTTAGGCATTTTATTCTGTGTTTATTTTCACAAATATAATAATAAGGAAATTTTATATAGTTAAAAAAAGAACGCATGTCTTTTGACAGTGCGCTCTTTTTATTTATTATTTAGTTCTGATATGACTTTATAGTCTAACTTTACAAATTATAGGCTTGCTTGATTCTTTCTTGATCTTCTGCGGACACATGATGACTTAATTCATACAAATCACTCGCTAATGCTGACCAACGGTCTGCGCTAACGTCTGTTTGTAACGATGCTTCTGTTCCTTCGACCCATTCTGCAATTTGACGCTGCATATCGTCAGCTGCTTCTTGTAATCTTTCATTTAGTCCGACAATATAATATTGTGACAAACGTTCACGTTGCTCATCCAACATCGTCGCAATCAGCTGATCCAATCGCGCAGATACTTCTTCACGGAATTTCTCACGTCCACCTTGCTCGAAGAAATAGCGAGGATTACGGAACAACGACCAGAGTGACTTCCAATCCAGTACATCTGCTATTTTCATTTGTGCTAATTCGGGTGTCTGCCATTTCGTTAATTCTGGCTTAGACAACGTCAAACCTGCGGCTGCCGCTTCTGCTTCACGTCCATACACTTCTAATCGTTCACTTACCACTCGTTCAGAAGCTTTTTCCATACGTAACGTTGTCGCTAGCACTTCTTGTTCTAATTCTGTTGATAAACGGCGCAATAGCTCTCGTCCACAAGCGGCAAAATCTGCTTTGAGATCAGGAGATTCACTATTAAGCAGAGATGGATTAAAGATTTCAGGCATCCAATCTAGCGCCTTCAAGCGTACCCGTTGACGAACATGGAATAACAATTCGCCACTTTCTTCTTGAATTCGTCGATCAGGTTCAGTCTGGAACATACGCATAGCGGCGGCATGTGCGGCGGCTCGTTCTTGCACCAATTGTTGCATCCGTTCTACACGATAAGCTTCTCCACGCTTCGCCGCATCTTCCCATGTGAGTACCGTTTTGCGCACCCGCTCCACTTCGTCATAAGCGGCTTGAATAGCAAGCCCTGCTAATGTCTCATCGGCAAAGCTTGTAAAATGCTGTTGGAATTGTCGGAATCCTTCATCATTTCCTTGAATCGCTCTACGACTAGACAATGCATAGATATTAGGTTTGCGAATTCCGGTTGTATTTAACTCATGCACTATACGTTCTACTACTTGATTCTTTTCTTCTTCTGAAGAAGCAAGATCAGAAGCATTAACTACAAAGAACATATTGTCTAAAGCAAGACTGCCTTTAACCCGTCCTAATTGTTCTAACAACTGACGATCTCCATGAGTAAACGCATGATTATAATACGTAACAAATACGAGTGCATCTGCTGATTTCATGTATTCAAAAGTAACTCCGGTATGACGAGCATTAACAGAATCGGCTCCCGGTGTATCTACCAATACCATCCCTTGAGCTGTTAATTCGCAATGATAATACAGATCAATACGGCGGACAAAACAAGATTTGGTTTCTTCGGATACAAATCCTCTAAATTGATCCAGCCCTATTTTCAGTTCTTGTCCAAGCAAAGGTTCTGCTTCTTGCCAGCCTGCCGCTGCTGCGATCACAAAATTATAATGAGCGCGCGCAGATGGATGAATACGGGCAGGAGATAACGAAGATATCTGTTTACCCCAATCTTGCTCTAACGTCATCTCAGGCAATCCTAATAAGCGAAAAGCACCGCTAATATCTTCTTGCATTTCGGTTCTGCTTTTCATAAATACTTGTGCTGTACCATGACCATACTCACCTTCAGGTGCCATAATCTGTGTAATAGCAGCTGTCATCGGATGCGGCGAAACAGGAAGAACCGCTTCTCCTAGCAAAGCATTTGCAAAAGACGACTTGCCTGCACTAAAAGCACCAAATAAAGCAAGCGTGAATTTACCATTTTCCATAACATGTGCACGACGACGCAATTCGGTAGCCGGTAGGCTTAATCCTTTAATATGTTCAATCATATCGGACGCTTGACGTAATTGCACAGCCGTTTGTAACAGACGCTCTTTGCGGTGAGAAGATACTGTATTCCCTTTTGCTAATGCTGGTACATCATCTGGATTATTGCTTGCGCTTTTATTGAGTATAGAAGCATCTGGTGATTGTTCTGCTGTTGCTTCTTTCTGTACTGTCTGTGGTGCATTGATCTGATCTACAGATTGAGCTTCTATAGATTCTTCTTGAATAGCAGGTAGCCATTGTGCTTGAAGTTGTTCACGTGCAGGCAATAACTTACGTACTGCTTGATCGCTTTGTTCTTTTTGCTGTTCTAACTGCTGTTGATGCATCAAAGATTGATAGCGTTCAGATAATTGATCACGTTCTTGTTGTAATGTATGCTGTTCGGCTTCTACTTTGGGTTGTAATTGCTCAAATAAACGCTCTATTGCATCCAGTGCAGCACGACGATAAATAGCTACTGTTTTTTCACGTAAGGCACGCGTATAGTTCAGTACATATTCACCTGATATCGCTACATCTGAGCCTGCGCCTGCTTCAATATCACGTTCTGTGATCTGGGGCAAAGAAGAAGTTAACAATGTTTCTTGTTCTTCTGTCCATAGCTGTTGCTCCTGACTCCATCCACGCAATAAACCACGTACATGAACATCCAGATTAGCAGCAACTTGCTCACGATAAGCGTTCAAAAAAGTAGACTTGCGTTGCGCACGTTCTTGCGCTGTTTTGTCTTTTGAAGCGAAAAATCCTTTTTTAAATCCAGGTCGTTCACTTTCCAGATACAGTTGAGCGAGATCGCGTACAGGTGCAGGCGTAATATTCGCTTGATCGACCAGACGTCCGATTTCCCAGCTCCATGACTTGCGATAATCTTCGATTTTATTTTGCGCTGTAACGATCTGTTGTTCAAATTGTTCTAATTGAGCATTGAGTTGTTCTACAGTCATATCATCATGCTGTTCATCTTCAGTATCAGACTGCTCTTGTTCATGGTTCATTTGCGCTTGTAGCCATTTGGTATGTTCTTCTGCTAATTCCCATATCGCTTGTGACAGGCTATACATCCGTAACGGCTCACGCTCTACAAGCAATTCACCGATCACTGTCCGCAGTCGTTCTAGCTTACCATGACGATGCTGAGGTTCCTGTCTGGAGACATACAGAATACCTGCTGGCTCAATGCCACGTCCTGCAAAAGACTGAGCTACACCGCGCTGGTAGTCGGCAAAAGGCAACTCTAGATCATCATGCTTATCAATTTGATTGACGATCAAATATAAAGGTTTGCCTCGTTCTGATAGTGTTTTGGCAAAAGAAAGATTGGTTTCGGATTGAACATGATTATAATCCATCACATAAAATACAACATCAGCACGATGCAGAGCAGAGTACGTAGCCGCTTCGTGTGCCGCATCTGTCGAATCTACACCCGGTGTATCTAGTAACACACCATGAGCGCCTAGAAGCTTAATATCGTCCCATAGATCGACAGATTCGTACTCACCGCCGTTTTTGCAATATTCATCTAATTCATCTAATCCTATTTCAAATGATGGCTCTTGATTATTTAAATGTACAATAGCACGCGGTTCTCCATCACGAATCGCGGCAATATTTGCTGTTGTAGGAATAGGACTGGTCGGTAATACCTGTTTACCACATAACCAGTTCATCAGGCTAGATTTACCCGCAGAAAAGTGCCCACAAAAAGCAAGCACCAATTCTTCGGAACGATGCTTCTGGATTAAATCTTGTGCTTTGTTCGCAGCAGCCGTATTTCCTTGTTGTTCCAGTGTTGATTTTAATTGTTCTAGTATATGATCGAACGAATCTTTCGTTGTTGGTGTAATCGCTTGCATCAGTATGCCCTCCATCATGCATGATCTCTGCTCAAATTTACTTTGCTGATATTGTACCATTGTGATACACCTGCTGTAACTATTGGATTACAAGGTAGCCGATCTTATATGCTACGACAGACTTTTCCACTTCTTGTATTTTAATCATAAAAAAGGCTTTTTACGAATAGCATCTATAATAACCGATCGGAAGATCGTATAGATACTTTCATAAAAAGCCTTATTTGAGCACTGTTATAGTATTACTGAATTAGATAACGCTAGCTTCTTTTTCAGCAACAGGAACTAGAATTTCGAACAATTTACCATGTTGCAAAATAGTAATTCCTTTACCTTTGTCTTTCATCACAACAACATCGCGTTTTTGTGCCATACGCTCGATATAGTAATCAGGTACATCGCCAGAATAGTTAACAGTAATACCGTCAACTTCTTTTTCTTCGTTTTCAGCCAATTCTTCTGCTACCACTTGCTCAAAGATATCAGAAAATTGTTCAAAATTATCAGTGTATACAGAAATGCATTTCATAACGTTCGACCTCTTTTTATGTTGTAGTGTTGTTTTTCTCTACTGACTTTGAGATTTTAGGTTTGACCTTTTTCTCTTTGATCACTAGAGAAGTTTTCATTCTTTTTTTGCCTTCACGACAAATGTCCAATAGTGGACATACCTGACAAGCAGGATTTTGAGCTTTGCAATGATACCGTCCGAAAAAAATAAAACGATGATGACTAATCGTCCATTCATCCCGGGGTACACGCTTGTTCAGCTTGTTTTCCACTTCGGTTACATTGTCTTTCCAGTTTGCGAGTCCTAGCCTTTTGGATACACGTTCAACATGAGTATCTACTGCAAAAGCCGGCACATCAAATGCATTGGATACGACCACATTCGCTGTCTTACGTCCAACTCCTGGAAGCTGTACAAGCAGGTCATGTTCACCAGGCACTTCTCCACCATATTTTTCAATCAGGATCTGGCATAAATTTTGAATATGCTTCGCTTTGTTGCGATACAATCCAATACGCCGTATATCTTGTTCCAATTCTTCGAGTGGTACAGAGATATAATCCTGTGGTGTGTGATATTTCTGAAATAAATCTGCCGTCACCTTGTTGACTGTCGCATCTGTGCATTGTGCCGAGAGCAGTACAGCAATCGTCAGTTCAAACGCATTGTTATGATTAAGTTCGCAGTGCGCATCTGGGAACATGCCAGCGATGGTATCTAAAATATGTCTCACTGTAGTGGCATTCATTAGTATTCCTCCTGCAAAAAACCGCCTGTCCACGGCATTTTCCGCGACTCAGACGGTATCGTCTCACTGTACCTGCATGATAGGGATTGCTGCGTCTAGCATTAGATCTCGTACCCAATCTTCAATGACAATACAATTCGTATCTTAACATGTTCTGTGACGAATTGCACGCATCGTTTACATGAATTTTCAGTAATTTTTTACTTACGTCAACAAATCGTTAAAAGTTATCTCTGATTTATTTTTTTCCAAAAACAAAAGATCAGTCATCTATGGAATATATCCTATAGGACTGATCTTTTGGCAATTTTGTATTTTGTTTTAGGATACACCTAAATATTCTTTGATTCCTTTAACGACACCGTCAGCAACCGCTTGTTGTCTGGAAGCATCATTCATTTTAGCTTCTTCGGATTTATTACTGATAAATCCAACTTCTAACAATACTGCTGGCATTGTCGTTTCGCGGATGACATGGAAATTACCATATTGTACACCACGATCTTTAAAGCCTGTTGCAGCTACTAGATACTTGTGAATCGTCTGTGCTAGCTTTTTGCTATTGCTGCGTTGGTAATATGTTTCTGTACCGGAAGCCGCAGAAGAACTACTGCTGTTCGCGTGAATCGAGACGAATAGATCTGCATTCAGCTTTTCAGCTACTTTGACACGTTGTTTCAGTTCAAGGAATGTATCATCTGAACGTGTAAGAACTACATCAATATTTGGATCTTGTTTTAAAATAGCTTCTACTTTCAAAGCGACTGCAAGATTCAATGCTTTCTCACTACTTACAGAACCGATCGCTCCTGGATCTTGATATCCATGTCCTGCATCAATAACGACAACTTTTTTGCCATCATTTCCTACAGAAGATCCACCTTGCGTTGTTCCTTCTGTCGTTGTTGGAACAGTAGGCTTAGGTGTCGTGCCGTTATCTGGTGTTAGATCAACGATCAACAATCCATTGCCTTCGTTAAAGACTTCATAATTCTGCTTGTTGTTCAGATCAATAACGATCCGAACAGAAGAAGGATCTGTGCTGTACTGTGAGTAACGAATTTGAGAAACTTTATCATTGTTCTCTACAGCAAGCGTTTGAATTTGTCCGGCACTTGCTGATTGACCAAATCCTCCACCAAAATCAGAGTTAGGCAGATCAATCACAATCCGATTAGGTGAATCCATTTTGGATACTTTCGGTGCTACGTTTTTGTCCAGTGTAACCAATAAGCGGCTTTCACTGAAGCTAATACCGTTCACCAGTGCAAGACCGTTCTCGGCGTTTGATCCTGATTCCGAAGTCGTTCCTCCGCCGGTGCTCGTGCCTGTTGTTGCCAACGTGACAATTTTGTCGCTGTTATTCCAGTTTACTTTGATCCCCATCTGTTCACTAACCAGACGAATCGGTACCAATGTTGTTCCATTTTGAACCACAGGTGCTGTATTCAGCGTGTACGTTTGGTTGTCGACAAAAGCCGATTTTTTGCCAATATTCAATGTGATTGATTTACCTTCACCATCAATCGCAACCTTACCAGCATCTTGATCCCAGGTTACTTGATAACCCAATTCCTGAGAAATCACACGAATCGGCACCATCACCGAACCATCAATATTCTGCACATCTTCCGGAATACTAAGTTGCTGTCCATCTAGTACAACACGTGTGTTCGTGGCAGCATCACTGATGTGGGGAAAGGACCACATAAACGCAAACAAAAATAACAAAAAAGCAAATTTCTTCATTCTTCACCCCTACCATTCCCGTTTTTTATTACCGAACTTCTTGTACGGCTCCTACCGGTTTTCACATACAACCAGACGATTTATTAGACGCTTAACTTTATCAAAAGTTGCGAGTCTTTTACAATCTTAACAGAATGAGCGCGAGCTTTCCTTAAATTTAAAAATGTTACGTCAATGTAACCTTAAAATCCAAAGCAGATTTGGCAAAATAAAAATGCACAACCCGCTGTCATAAGTACTATCGACAGGGTTATGCATTTTTTTAAGAATTATACGAATAAATGTTGAGCTTTGTTTTTTTCGTATGCTGTAATATCAGCTTCATGTTGTAACGTCAAGCCGATATCATCCAGACCTTGAAGCAAAAATTGACGACGATGCTCATCAAGATCAAAATCTATCGTCAGACCATAATCATCAGACAATTGTTTGTTCTCCAAATCGACTTTTAAGCGATATCCTTCATGATCGGCAGTACGTTGGAAAATATCCTGTACTTGCTCTTCTGATAATTTGATTGGCAAAATACCATTTTTAAAACAGTTGTTGTAGAAAATATCAGCAAATGATGGTGCAATCACACAACGGAATCCGTAATCCATAATCGCCCACGGCGCATGTTCACGAGAAGAACCGCAACCAAAGTTGGCACGAGAAACAAGTACAGAAGCACCTTCGTAGCGAGGTTTATTCATTTCGAATTCTTGATTCACATTCCCTGCTTCATCCCAGCGCCATTCGTAAAATAGAAATTGTCCAAAACCAGTACGTTCAATTCTTTTCAAAAACTGCTTCGGAATAATAGCATCTGTATCTACATTCACGCGGTCTACAGGAGCCACGATTCCATTTAATTGTTTAAATTCTTCCATGGATAATTACCCCTCTCCTAGTTCAATACTTCTGATTTGAAATTCCAGTCACGTACATCGGTAAAGTGTCCTGTAATCGCCGCTGCTGCTGCCATTGCTGGAGACACAAGATGCGTACGTCCGCCACGTCCTTGACGACCTTCAAAGTTACGGTTCGATGTCGAAGCACAACGTTGTCCCGGCTGCAATACGTCAGGGTTCATCGCCAGACACATACTGCATCCTGCTTCACGCCATTCAAAGCCAGCTTCTTTAAATACAACATCCAAACCTTCTTTTTCCGCTTGAATCTTCACACGTCCAGAACCTGGAACAACAATCGCTGTCAAACGGTCTGACACAGTATATCCTTTGGCTACAGCCGCCGCTGCGCGCAAATCTTCAATCCGTCCATTCGTACACGAACCGATAAATACATAATCGACTGGAATTTCAGCCATTGGTGTACCTGGAGCCAAATCCATATATTCAAGTGCTTTTTCAGCAGCTCTACGTTCATTTTCAGTAGTGAAATCAGCAGGGTTCGGTACAGAAGAAGTGATATCAGTACCCATACCTGGGCTTGTTCCCCATGTTACCTGTGGAATCAAAGCATCGACATCAAATTCAAGTACAGTGTCATACTCTGCACCTTCATCTGTTGTTAACTGTTCCCAACGTGCTACAGCTTCTTCAAATGCTGCACCTTGAGGCACATATTGACGACCACGAAGATATTCTACAGTTGTTGCGTCTGGTGCGATTAATCCTGCTCTTGCGCCACCTTCAATAGACATATTACATACAGTCATACGCTCTTCCATCGTCAAATCACGAATCGCTTCACCTGTATACTCCAACACATAACCTGTTGCAAAATCGGTACCGTATTTAGCAATAACGCCCAAAATCATATCTTTAGCTGTTACACCCGGTTTGCGTGACCCATTAAAACGAATTTCCATCGTTTTGGACTTGGATTGTTGCAAACATTGTGTTGCCATTACGTGTTCTACTTCACTTGTTCCGATTCCGAAAGCAAGAGCACCAAAAGCACCATGAGTCGATGTATGGCTATCTCCACATACAATCGTTTTGCCCGGATGAGTCAATCCTAATTCTGGACCCATAACGTGGACAACCCCTTGATCAATCGTATCCAGATCGAACAATTTCACGCCAAAGTCCGCACAGTTCTGACTTAGTGTATCAATTTGTTGCTTGGAGATTGGATCTTTAATGTTGAAACGATCTGTTGTCGGTACATTATGATCCATCGTTGCAAATGTTAATTCAGGACGACGCACTTTACGATTGCTCAAGCGCAAGCCTTCAAAAGCTTGTGGAGACGTTACTTCATGCACTAGATGTAGATCGATATACAAAATACTTGGTTGATTTTCTTGTTGAAAAATAACGTGATTATCCCAAATTTTCTCGTACAATGTTTTTTTACTCATTATTTTCACCCCATCATAAGATTCGGACTAAGTCAGTGAACATTCTCTTGCAGCAAATAGTGATGGCTGCAATGAAATCTTGGACCTGAGAATGAAGCACCGCTTTATATTGAATCTAATATAACATTACGTGCTATATTGTTCCAAGATATAATAACTATAGAAGTTATAGGCTATACTTATAAGTGAATTTTGATTAAAATAGATGTATAAAAATAATACGTGTACGAAGGAGCAACGTCATATGGAACTTAGACAACTGCAATATGCACTACAGATTGCTGCTGAACGTAACTTTTCGCGCGCAGCAGAGAAACTACATATCGCTCAACCTTCACTTAGTCAGCAATTATCCAAATTAGAAAAAGAATTAGGTGTGCTCCTTTTTCAGCGCAATACCAGTACAGTTGAATTAACACATGCAGGTACTAATTTTGTAGAACAAGCCCAAAAGATTATTGATGCTGTAGAACAGTTGCGTCAAGAAATGGCAGATATTTCACAATTACAAAGTGGACGTGTAGTAGTCGGTAGTATGCAGATTACCGGTTCGCATCTTCTTCCTCATGTACTCCCTGCTTTTCGTGCTGCTTATCCGCAGATTGAAGTGATCTTAATCGAAGATACATCACTCAATCTAGAAAAGTTAACCGCCAGTGGTAAAACAGACCTTAGTCTACTGGCTCTTCCTCTTACCGAACCGTCACTCACGTATGAACCGGTAGGTGATGAATTGATCGATCTGGCTGTACCGCCTAATCATCCGTTAGCCCAGCGATTTGCGAATGGTGATCATCGACCTGTAGAATTGAAAGAATTAGAACATGAACCTTTTATCGTGCTCAAAAAAGGACAAGGATTCCGCAAAATTGTATTCGATGTGTGTAAAGAAGCAGGTTTTGAACCGCAGGTTGTATTTGAAAGTAATAATATCGAGACAATCCAATCTTTGGTCGCTACAGGAATGGGTGTTACTTTTGTTCCTCATTATATAGCGCGCGCCAGACGTGGCGAATTTTTACCCATCTATCTTCCTTTAGCAGAACCGATTCCAAGTCGTACACTTGTGATAGCACGTCGCAAAGGAAGATATCTATCCAAAGCGGCTGAAGCATTTGTAAATACGTTTAAAGAAACAATGATTAATGTAGTACATCCTGAACAATAAAATAAGGAAATGCAGTCTATGTATTCCCTTATAATTTTATTTTGTTTCTATATATATGCTAATTGCCAGAGGTGCTATATATGATAGGTGTTAGTTCATTAAGAAATGTATTCTTTTTAAATATGTTGTAGAAAATGAATATATTCAGAGATATTTTCTTCAATCCGTACTGGTGTCGATTCATGCTCTGCACTATAAAAAGCGGTAAAACCTTGATACGAAGCATGAATATAATCAAATGTCATTTCAAAAGGCAGTAATATTTGTTCTAACGTATAGCGGTATTTTCCGTCAGGTTGGTAATCTGCTTCACTAACGCCTACAGTCACAGCGATAGCAACTTTGCGATCGGTAAAGTGTTTACCTGTTGAACCATACGCCCAGCCATACGTTAATACTTCATCAAGCCATTTTTTCAACAGCGGCGGGCAATTAAACCAGTACAACGGAAACTGAAAAACGATATGATCATGTGCTTCAACAAGTGCTTGTTCTTGCTCTACATTTATGTTTTCATCAGGATAGACTTTGTAAAGTTCATGAATCGTGAATTGATCAGGATACTTTTCCAGTTCTTGAATCCAGCGTTTATTGATGACGGAATCTTGCATATTAGGATGCGTTACAATTACTAATGTTTTCATATGATAAACCTCCATTATATTTAGCTTGGTTGGACTTGCTAAACCTATTGTAAGACGGATACTTATCATAAAAAAGTACGCACTTTAAAGTTAGGTACTAACCTCAAAGAAAGTATGGAATGCCTGAAAGGAGAATTAGCAATGCATATTGGTGACTACAGTCTGACAGGTGTTAACCTGAAAGATACGGGATTTGGCTATACGCTTTCACTGGTAGGCGGAAAATATAAAATGATTATTATGTATTGGTTAGCAGGAGAAAATAAAGTAATGCGTTACAATGAACTCAAGCGTTCAATCGGCACGATTTCTTTCAAAACGTTAAGTGCTACATTAAAAGAACTAGAACAAGATCAATTGATTATCCGTACAGAATATCCTCAAGTGCCGCCAAAAGTAGAATACCGTTTATCAGAACGCGGGCAATCGTTAATTCCAATCTTAGATATGATGTGTGATTGGGGCGAACAGAATCAATTAGAAGAGGTTTAATTACAAAAAGTAATAAAAATACTATTAATAACAATCAATTCAGGTTATACTATTTCTAATGCAACTATAATGGTTACACCTTTTGCAATTCTATTTTTGAATATCATTATAAATTTATTGTAGTGGAGGATTATCCGTATGAAAATTGAAGTGTGGTCAGATTATCAATGTCCTTTTTGTTATATCGGCAAAGCTCGTCTAAATAAAGCTCTGGAACAATTTCCTAATCGGGATGAAGTTGAAGTGAGCTTCCGTAGCTTTGAATTAGATCCGAATGCAGCTAAAGATATTCCGATGAATATGTATGAAATGTTGATGAACAAATTTGGCTTAACCTTAGAACAAGTCAAACAAAACAGCGCTAATTTATGGCAACAAGCCAAAAACGAAGGTTTGGATTTCCAATTTGATACGATGGTATTAACAAATAGCTTTGATGCGCATCGTTTACTTAAATTTGCTACTGCTCATGGTAAAGAAGCTGAAATGAATGAAGCTTTATTCCGCGCTTACTTTACAGATTCATTGCATATCGGCGATCATGCTACATTGTTAGATATTGCTGAACGTGTAGGCTTGGATCGTGCAGAAACAGAAGCATTTTTGAACAGTGAGCAATTCGGTAAAGAAGTTCGCCAAGATGAACAACAAGCGAATCAATTAGGCGTTACCGGTGTTCCTTTCTTTGTTGTGAATAACAAATATGGTATCTCTGGCGCACAACCGACAGAAGTATTTCTAAATACATTGCAAGATGTATGGGCAGAAGATCATCCTTTGCAAATGATTAACAGTACCGAAGGCGATATATGTGCTGATGGATCTTGTATCGTACCTGATACCAAATCTTAATTCTTCTTGGATCATCTCTAAATTAGATAGATATCATGATAAGTAGAATAATGAAATAAAAACGCTATTGCTGCACTAAAAGCAATAGCGTTTTTTATTTGAATTGATAACGATAGATTGCGCTTTTTATTTGGGTACAAACAATATTTTCATAAAAAAATCTATAATCATAGCTGTCTATCCAATAGCATAATTACTACATTTCTTTTTACGATGTGAACTGTTGATTATACCATTGTACTGCTGCTTCCACTTCCGTTGCTGTTAACTGGTGACCGTAATTTTCCCAGTGTAAATGCACTTCTGCATTCGCATCGATAAAATATTTCGCCAATTCTTCTGTCTCAGCGCGAGGAATAATCGGATCGTTAGTTCCTGAACCCATAAAGATAGGAATGCCAGCTAGATCAGGTAACGCTATACTGCGAAGTGGAACCATCGCATGATGCAGAACAGCGCCTTTTAACGATTGATTATCATGGAAAAGTAAGCTTGCTGCAATATTCGCACCATTTGAATATCCAACGGCTACAATATTGCGACGATCAAATCCGTATTCTACCGCTGCTTCATCCAAAAATGTATTAAGCTCATGAGTACGAGCAATCAAATCGGGTTCATCGAATACCCCTTCAGCCAAGCGACGGAAAAAGCGTGGCATTCCGTTTTCCAACACAGCTCCACGTACACCCAAAATCGAAGCTTCCGGCGCAAGACGTTCTGCTAACGGAATCAAATCGTTTTCTGTTCCTCCTGTACCATGTAACAATAACAAAACAGGTTGTGATGCATCTGTACCTTGCTTGAAAATATGTTTTAATGTTAGTGTCATCTCTGTTCCTCCTCTATACGTGCTTGATAATATACGGACAATTTTTTCTCATATTATAAAATGATGGGTGCAAAGTAAAATATCTTATTGAAGTTGTTATTACGATTGAGGAGATATTTTACGAACTTCGATCGGTAATAGATTTTGTTCAATCAATTCACGTTGTGGTTCATACCATTCTGGTAACATTAATTTTTGTCCTAATTGATCTGCTGGTTCATCATTTGCAAATCCTGGAGGATCTGTAGCAATCTCGAACAAGATGCCACCTTCTTCACGGAAGTACACTGCATTGAAATATTGACGATCAATAACAGGTGTAGGTTGGAAGCCACCCGCTTGTACTTGTTCACGCCATAGTTCATGCTCTGCAAAGTCAGCCGCACGCCATGCGATATGATGCACTGTTCCTGCACCGGCAATACCTCTTGGTAATTCACGAGAATTTACATCAATAATATTTCCGATTTCGCCATCTGCTTGAAAACGAACATATCCGTCTTCTTCTGCAATTTTGGTAAGTCCAAGGACATGTTCTACGGTATGCAATGTTTTTGCAGGGGCTGCACTGAACAATACTCCGCCACCAAATCCTTTAATCGCTTGTGCAGACGTGATACCATCCCATTCCCATGTACTTGCTGCGCCGCCTTCACGTTCAACCAATTCAATTCGTAGACCATCATGATCTTCAAATCGTAACAATTGTTCGCCAAAACGTTGTACTGGTTCAAAACGAATACCTAATCGTGTTAACCGTTCTTTCCAGAAATCAAGTGATCCTGTAGGAACAGCAAATACGGTAATTCCCAATTGCCCTGCTCCAACAGCACCTTTACGTGCACCTGGTTGTGGGAAAAAAGTAACGATTGTTCCCGGGCTACCTCCAGCATCTCCAAAGTATAAATGATAAACATCTGGTGCATCAAAATTGATTGTTTTTTTGACCATGTGTAGTCCAAGTACACCTGCATAAAAGTCAACATTGCGTTGTGGATCGGCTACAAAAGAAGTGATGTGGTGAATACCTGCTGTACGAAGTGTCATAATAATGATCTCCTTTATGTTTCATTTTTTTAGTATTACATCATGTTTGAATGCTCTTATTTAAAATATCTTTAAGTTAAACTAATTACGTATACCTATTTCGTGGTGATGTGTCACTGTTGTATATCTTTATTATAAACAGTTTGCGCAATAACAAAAGACCTTTGCAGAAGAATGTTGCTGAACACCGAACTAACTAACTTTTAGTAAGTAATATAAATGAATTTGATGAGTTTCTTTTTTGGTACAGGGCAGTTGTTTTCCATTTTCATCTACTCTTACAGAATAACAGTATACAAAAAGCAGAAATAATAACACACCATATGTGCTGTATTATTTCTGCTTGTGTAAAATCAATCTTTTTACTATTGTATTGTTTTACTTTTGCTTATGAATATACAATTCAGGACGACGATCGGCAAAAACAGGAATACGTCCACGTACTTCATCTGCTAGATCAAGATCGATTGTTGCGCTAATAATACCTTCTGCTTCATCACCTTCTGCTAATACTTCGCCCCATGGATCGATAATCATCGAATGACCGAAAAACTCACTATTTTCATCACGTCCTACACGATTACAAGCCACCACATACATTTGATTTTCGATCGCACGTGCTGTTAATAATGTACGCCAGTGATGCATACGTGGATGAGGCCACTCCGCAGGAACAAACCAGATTTGCGCACCTGCCAGAGCAAGACTACGCGCTAACTCAGGAAAACGAAGATCGTAACAGATCGAAGCCGCAGCAGTTACATCATGTAATGGAAATAAAGCAGTCTGCTCGCCGGGTTGCATAAACTTCTCTTCATTCATTAATTTGAACAAATGAATTTTGTCGTATTTGGCACTACGCTCACCATCCGCGTCATACACATACAATGTATTATAAAATCCACTTTCACGTTGTTCTGATATGGAACCTCCTACCAGCACAATCTGATACCGCTTAGCTATATCACTCATCCATGTAGTCAGCTTCCCATTTTCAGGTTCAGCTAATCCTGCCAAGCGATCCAGAGCATACCCTGTATTCCACATTTCAGGCAGTACAACAACATCCGGCTTCTGCTCTGCTGTCATCGCTTGAGCAATCCACTCTTCAGCACGTTGTTGATTCACTGTAGGATTGGCAAGTTCAATATCCATTTGAATTAAAGCAATATGTAATTGGCGTGTATTTGTCATTAGTGATCATTCCCCTTTATCCAAGCTTAAATAATAGTACAAATCTGTTCTACTTTTAATGTATCATGAGTTTATTGTTTTTGATATCCTCTATATACCATTAGCTAAGAATAGAAACTACTTTCTATTCCTTTAAATCTCCTCTATACTGATCGGAAAAATCATGATAGATTAGGAAGACTTGAGTTCTTTTAAAATTGTAGCAATCATAACATGAATTTACCAGATACGGAGTGATAATGATGAACACCCATTCAAACCCTAACTCAACAACAAATAACGTGCCAAGTATATCTATTACACCTGCTAGTGTGATGAACCAATTGCCAGAACAGTTTTTTGCGAAGCTTGTACAAAATGTGAATCGTCAGGTTGCCGCAGGACATGATGTTATTAATTTGGGACAAGGCAACCCGGATCAACCTACACCTGCGCATATTGTTGAAGAGTTACGTGAAGCCGCAGGCAATCCCCAATATCACAAATACTCTCCTTTTTCAGGCTATTCTTTTTTGAAAGAAGCAGCCGCGCAACGTTATAAGGAAGATTATAATGTCGATCTTGATCCTGAGACCGAAGTGGCTATTTTATTTGGTGGCAAAACAGGGCTGATTGAAATAAGTCAGATCATGCTAGAGCAAGGAGATATCTGCCTTGTCCCTGATCCGGGATATCCTGATTATTGGTCTGGTGTCGCTTTATCCGGTGCAGAGATGTCATTTATGCCTTTAACAGAAGAAAATAAATATTTGCCAGATTACAGCGCTATTGCACCTGAAGTATTAGAAAAAGCCAAGCTGATGTTTCTTAATTATCCGAATAATCCGACATCTGCTACAGCTCCTTACTCTTTCTATGAAGAAACAGTACAATTTGCAGCCAAACATAATATTGTAGTTGCCAGCGATTTTGCTTATGGGGCAATTGGATTTGACGACGAACAACCAGTTAGCTTTTTACAGATTCCCGGCGCCAAAGAAGTCGGTGTCGAGTTTTATACGTTGTCCAAAACGTATAATATGGCAGGTTGGCGGGTTGCTTTTGCTCTAGGAAATAAAGAGATTATTCGCCTGATCAACTTGATGCAAGATCATGTGTATGTGAGTTTGTTTGGAGGTATTCAAGCGGCGGCAGCCAAAGCTTTGACCGATTCTCAACAATGTGTAACTGATCTAGTCGCTACCTATGAATCCCGCCGGAATGCTTTTTTTGCGGAATTGGAAAAAATCGGTTGGGAAGCAAAAGCGCCTAAAGGCTCGTTCTTTGCATGGTTACCTACGCCTAACGGAATGGGTTCAGAAGAATTTGCAACCTTATTACTGGAAAAAGCACATGTTGCTGTAGCTCCAGGAGTTGGCTTCGGCACCAAAGGTGAAGGATATGTGCGTATCGGTCTACTCACTTCAGAAGAACGATTGCAAGAAGCAGTTCGCCGAATTGGGAAGCTAGACTTATTCAAATAAGATTCAAGTGTGTGATGCGGTGCTTGGCAAAAGCGCTTGATCATGCTATTCTAGTTTGCAACAGTTAACATGACTTTGATGCACGTTATTGATATGAATCAATCGTGATGACGGGAACAGTACGTAAGCCCGCGGTGTGTATAGAGAGTGAATCCCAGAGGCTGAAAGGATTCGCCACCAGCTCTTACCGAAACCTACCCCCGAGCTTTTAGCGCCTATAACGCTGAACGGATACCTACCGTTATCTTGGACAAGTAAGCCGGATAGAATGATAGAGTCTATCAATAAAGGTGGTACCGCGGAAGCTCAGACTTTCGTCCTTTGCATCGTATAATGATGTAGAGGATGAAAGTCTTTTTTGTCTATATTTTCAAGAAATATTATAGTAAGTCAGGCAGTTATAAAGGAGTGAAACGATTGTCAAATCAGCGTATTGTTGTCAAGATTGGGAGCAGCTCGCTAACCGGATCACAAGGAGGACTCGATCATCAAGCTGTTGATTTTTTTGCAGATGAGATCGCATCATTACAACATGCAGGCTACTCTGTGCTATTAGTCACTTCTGGAGCAGTAGCCGCAGGTTTTAGAGAAATTGGATATCATTCACGCCCCAAATTATTACACGAAAAGCAAGCCGCCGCATCGGTCGGTCAAGCGCTATTAATGCGTGATTATCAAGAAGCTTTTGCCCGTCATGGGATTGTCAGTGGACAGATTTTGTTAACACGCAGTGATTTTAATAATCGTAAGCGTACAGGTAATGCGACGATGACGATCGAAGAATTGCTCAAGCAAGGGGTTATCCCTATCTTTAACGAAAATGATACAGTGTCTGTCGATGAATTAAAATTCGGCGATAATGATACGTTATCTGCACTTGTGGCAAATCTAGCTCGTGCTTCGCAATTAGTTATTTTGACAGATATGGAAGGATTGTATAGCGCAGATCCACGTCATGATCCTACAGCTACACGATACGATCGAATCGATGAGATTACCGATGAGATCTATGCAGTTGCTGGAGGTTCAGGTTCAGCGGTAGGTACAGGCGGAATGCGCTCTAAGCTTGATGCTGCCAAAATCGCTACTCGTGGCGGTGTGCCTGTCTTTGTCGGTCGTGTACGCGAAGTCGGCGATCTCAAAGCTGCGATTGATCATCATGGGAAAGGGACTTATTTTGCTACTCATGTGTCTGCTCTTTCGATCAAAAAACAATGGCTTGGATTTTTATCAACTCCGCTTGGTACGCTAATTGTCGATGATGGAGCAGCCTATGCATTGAGTCGTGAAAATCGTAGCCTATTGCCTGTCGGGATCAAGCAAGTCGAAGGACAATTCCATGCCGGTGATGTGATTGAAGTTGTTAATCTTCAACGTGAAGTACTTGGTCGAGGTATCGTCAATTATGACCATGATCAATTACAATTAATCTGTGGTCTTCCAAGCTCTGAAATATCTACACGATTAGGTATTGAAGATATCCACCGATTAGAAGCTGTCCATCGAGATGAATGGGTTTCTTTATAATGATTGATTTATACGTGAACTGATTATGACTGATTATGATAGAGGAGGTTTTTTATTATGAGTGAAGTAGTAGACAAGTCCACTCTTTCCAAACAAGCTTCGACTAGACTAGGAGCACTATCGACTCAAGACAAAAACGAAGCATTGCTGATGATGGCAAAAGCATTAATTTCTCATACCGATGAGATTATTACAGCAAATATAGAAGATTTGGAACATGGACGTGCACAAGGAACTTCTGAATCTATGTTAGACCGCTTGCGTCTGGATAGCGTACGTATTGAAGGCATTGCTTCTGCTTTACGCCAAATCGCTGATCTGGATGATCCTATTGGTGAGCTATTAGAAACACTAGAACGTCCAAATGGATTAATTATCGAAAAGCTACGCGTTCCTATTGGTGTGATTGGCATTATTTATGAAGCTCGTCCTAATGTGACTGTAGATGCCGCAGGATTATCGCTCAAAACAGGAAATGCAGTCGTGTTGCGCGGTGGTTCAGCCGCACTTTCATCCAATCGCAAAATAGTAGAGATTCTTCATCAAGCCTTAGAACAATCAGCTATTCCACGTGATGCTTTACAATTGATCGAAGATGCTGATCGTGCTTCTGTCAATGAAATGATGAAGCTTAACGGTATTATAGATGTGATTATTCCGCGTGGTGGTCATTCGCTAATCCAAAATGTTGTGCAAAATTCTACAGTTCCTGTTATTGAGACTGGCGCGGGGATTTGTCATACTTTTATCGATGCGACAGCAGATCATCAAATGGCGCAAGATATCGCTATCAATGCTAAAGTACAGCGTCCTTCAGTCTGTAATTCGATGGAAACCCTGTTGGTGCATACCGATTACGATCAGACTGCTCTTACAACACTTGCAGAAGCGCTACGCCAGGATCAAGTAGAGATTCGTGGATGTGCACTTACACGTGAACGCATTTCATGGGCACATGAAGCAACAGAACAAGATTACGCTACCGAGTATAGCGACTATATTCTCAATATCAAAATCGTAGCCAACCTTGATGAAGCTCTGGAACATATCGCGACTTATAGCACAAAGCATTCAGAATGTATCGTGACGGCTGATGAAGAAAATGCAAAACGATTTATGCAAGAAGTCGATGCGGCAGCTGTATATCATAATGCTTCTACTCGTTTCACCGATGGATTTGAATTTGGATTTGGCGCAGAGATTGGTATTAGCACACAAAAGTTACACGCTCGTGGTCCTATGGGATTGCCTGCTCTTACTTCCACCAAATATCGTATTTACGGAAACGGTCAAATTCGTCAATAATATAAATATGAAATTGCCAAGCACATGACGTAAGATATTTTGCTTTGCAAAAATCATGTTTGATTTGACTAGAAGATAGCGCGCTTATATTGCCAAGCGCGTGACGTAAGATATTTTGCTTTGCAAAAATCATGTTTGATTTGACTAGAAGATAGCGCGCTTATATTGCCAAGCGCGTGAAAGGATGGATATAACGATGAGTCACCCTCAACCGATGCAAACGTTAATAACAGAACCTGTTTGTTTTTATGGATCAGGTTCTATGGCAGAAGCTATTTTACGAGGTCTAGTGAATCGTGCTGTAGTGGTTCCAGATCAAGTGACGATGCTGAATCGTGGTAATCAAGATCGTTTGAATTATTTAGTTCAACGTTATGGCGTATCTGTAGCTGGAGAAGAATCGGCGCGTGCTGCTGCTTTACAACAATCCAAAGTTATTGTACTTGCGATGAAGCCTGTCGATGCGGCTAATGCGCTTCGTCAATTAGGCCCCACATTAACAGAAGATCAACTTGTTGTATCTGTGATTGCAGGCTTGGAAGTCGCAACGATTCAGCATCTACTTGGTCGCAAGCAACCTGTAGCACGTACAATGCCTAATACGTCTAGCAGTATTGGACTTGGAGCGACAGGTCTTGTCTTTTCCGAAGAAGTCACTCTAAAACAACGTCAATTGGTTCATCATTTATTTGAAGCGGTCGGTACTGTAACTGAGATTGAAGAATCGCAAATGGAAACATTGACTGGTATTTCTGGAAGTGGACCTGCATACATTTATTATGTGATGGAATCGATGATTCGTGCTGGAGTCGAAGGCGGATTATCAGCGGAACAAGCACGTGAGCTGACTGTTCAGACAGTGATCGGCGCTTCTCATATGGTACAACAGACTGGAGAAGAACCTGCTGCTCTACGTGCCAAAGTCACTTCACCTAATGGATCAACCGCAGCCGCTATCAAAGTATTTGAAGAGGCTCATATGCAAGAAACGATTATGCGTGCTGTAGAACGCTGTGCAGAACGTTCCCGCGAGATGGGCGCTGCACTCAAGGAGGACAATTCATGAGTTACTGTAT
The DNA here is from genome assembly GCF_028606985.1 of Paenibacillus kyungheensis. Taxonomy (NCBI): domain Bacteria; kingdom Bacillati; phylum Bacillota; class Bacilli; order Caryophanales; family Paenibacillaceae; genus Paenibacillus; species Paenibacillus kyungheensis. Next base: position 3,246,788 of record NZ_CP117416.1, read on the forward strand.
CGCTTCTTATCGTTGTTACGATAGCAAAGCTGATTTTCATAAAAAAGCATCTTCGATTGCAATCGGAATGACTGTCGGTAGCTGGACAGAATTGCCTGCTGCCAAGCAACAATCGATGAAAAAGCATCTGGGTGAAGTTATTTCAGTAGATGTGCATGAATCCGAACAAGGTGAGCGGTATGCTGATATTCAGATCGCTTATCCTGATGCTAATTTTAGCTCGGATATCCCTGCTCTACTTATTACAGTGTTTGGTAAAATTTCGATGGATGGTCAGATCAAGTTAACTAATTTACAATTTTCAGATACTTTTTTAAAAGCTTTTACAGGTCCTAAATTTGGTATTGAAGGTGTACGCCGTATTCTTGGTATTCCTGAACGTCCTTTATTGATGAGTATTTTCAAATCGGTTATCGGTCATGATCTGGATGAATTAACACGTCAATTTACCGCACAAGCGTTAGGTGGCGTCGATCTGATTAAAGATGATGAGATTTTGTTCGAAAATGATTTAACACCGATTGAGAAACGGGTAGCAGCTTGCCGTAAAGCTGCGGATGATGTACAAGCTCAAACCGGTAAAAAAGTACTTTATGCTGCGAACTTAACCGGTCATACTTTTCATCTAAAAGAACAAGCCAAAAAAGCGATTGATTCCGGCGCTAATGCACTTTTACTTAATGTATTAGCTTATGGATATGATGTTCTTCATGAACTGGCACGTGATCCTGAAATTAATATCCCAATCATGGCGCATCCATCGCTTGCAGGAGCGTATTATCCTTCGCCTTATTATGGAATCTCTGCTTCGGTATTGCTCGGTCAATTGATGCGTATTGCGGGTGCTGATCTGGTACTATTCCCTTCTCCTTATGGCTCTGTTGTAATGCCTAAAGAAGAAAATATGGCTATTCGCGAGCAACTGGTTTCTCCAGAACTGCCTTTCCGACATAGCTTCCCTGTACCATCAGCCGGGATTCATCCAGGGCTTGTACCGTTGATTTTAAAAGATTTTGGTAATGAAGTGATCATTAATGCAGGTGGCGGTATTCATGGTCATCCAGAAGGTGCTAGTGCTGGCGGTAAAGCGTTCCAACAAGCTATTGATGCTGCACTAGCAGGTACTTCACTGGCTGATTATGCCGCTCAAGGACATCACGAACTTAGACAAGCTTTAGAACTTTGGGGTGGAGAACGATGAGTGTAAGTAAACAACCGATTATTTTTTGTGATTTTGATGGAACAATTACGAATTCAGATAATATTGTCGCTATTATGAAGCACTTCTCCCCTCCTGGTTATGAGAAAATTATGAATGAAGTCGTAGGAGGACAGCGCTCGATTCGTGATGGTGTAGGCAAAATGTTTGCACTACTTCCTTCTTCACAAAAGCAAGAAATTGTTGATTATGTGATGAGTACAGCAGGAATTCGTGAAGGATTTAGTGATTTTCTAGCTTTGGTTCATCGTCATCAAGTTCCTTTTTATGTGACTAGCGGTGGAATCGACTTTTTCTTAAAACCATTATTAGCACCTTTTGATATTGCAGAAGATCATATTTTCTGTAATGGTTCTGATTTTAGTGGCGAGTACATTCAGATTGTATGGACACATCCTTGTGATGAACATTGTCAAAATGATTGTGGAATGTGCAAAACAACAGTCATGCGTCAATTCTCACCGGATCAATACGAGCGTATACTGATTGGTGATAGTCTAACCGATTTTGAAGGAGCTAAGATTGCAGATCTAGTCTACTCCCGCTCTGTATTAACAGATAAATGTGTAGAATTAGGTGTAGATCATGTACCTTTCCATACGTTTCATGATATTATTTCAGATTTCGGACAAAGAATAGGAGCGATACATTCATGAGTTTTGTTAATATCCCTTTAGAGCATAAGCAAGCAACATTACAAGAGCTTAGTGGTATCAAAGAGCAATTTGCAGCAAGACATTGGTTTCCAGGTACAAGTGGTAACTTATCGCTGCGTGTAGGCGATTATACGCCTGAGAACTTCCATTTTGCGATCACAGCTAGTGGAAAAGATAAATCGGCAAGTACGCCATCCGACTTCTTATTCGTCGATCAAGATGGACGTCCTTGCGAGACTACAGGATTGAAGCCAAGTGCAGAGACATTGATTCATTGCGAAATTTATCGTGAAACAGGTTGCGGGGCTGTATTCCATGTGCATACTGTATTTAACAATCTAGTGAGCGAATACTTCGGTGAACAAGGCGCAGTACCAATACAAGGACTTGAATTAATCAAAGCATTCAATATCTGGGAAGAAAATGCGGCAATTACGATTCCTGTATTACCTAACTACGCTGAAATTCCTAAAATTGCAGAGTTAGTACCGGGTGTATTGAATCAATCTATTCCAGGTATACTTCTACGTGGACATGGTATCTATGCATGGGGTAAAAATGCGTTTGAAGCAAAACGCCATCTTGAAGCATTTGAATTTATTTTCGAGTATATTTATCGTGATTTACTATTGAAAAAATAATACAGGTCTCTGGCTATTTTTAGATAATCGCCGAAATGATAACAAGATCTATAAGCGAACTAATGGTATTGCTCAGTGATTTCACGAATATCAGTTGTATATTGATTCTGATCCGTTCGGGTTTAGCACTTAGATACGGATCAGAATCGTATTTTTTCACAAATGAAGCGTTATCATTTTGGAAATATTTGAAAAAAACGTACAAAAAAGCTGACATTATGGTTAATGTCAGCTTTTTTTGTATGTAAAACACAAATAGTTGTTGCCCTTCATTACAAATACCCGTATACTGATTATAAATTAATAACAAGCAAACAGATCAACTGAGTTATCTGCATTCCTTGACTTAAATATGTTGCATTTCGTATAAGAAATACCATAATAGAAACCATCTATGGCAGTAGATGGCTTCATGTATATCTTTATTGGTATTTTTCTATCCTATGCTCTTGGCCGATCAGATGGATAAATCTTATTTTTGCGGAATAGTCAATTGGTATCCAGCTGGAAGAAGATTGTTAGCAGCAATCAACTCATCTACAGTTACACCATATTGAGCAGCGATTTCAGTAAGGCTAGCACCTTGTGGAACAACTACAGTTACGTTTGTTTTAGCTTGAGTTTCAGTAGCAGGTGTCTTAGCGGCATCTGTTTTTTCTTGTTCTGGAGCAGTTGTTGTTTCGTTAGAAGAACCGAACATTGCATTTACTTGTGCAGATACAGCAGCTTGGTAAGCAGCGTTGTCAGCACGTTTTTCTGCTTTATCTTTGTTTTTCTCATGGTTAGAATCGTTACTTGCAGCAGATACTTGGTGTGCTCCCAAAGGTGCTACTACAGATACTGCTCCCAAACTTGCTGCTACTACTGTAGACAATAATACTTTTTGAATTTTGCTGTTCATCATTTTGTATCTCTCCTAATTGAATGTTTTATTTTGTATTACTCTGTGTTACGTGTTTATCTTGATTTTAGATCACTCTATACTCTAACCACTTTAGCTTGTTATGAATAATTATGAGGTAGTAGTCATGTATTTGTAAGTATTCAGTACTTGTTTATCAGGGCAAAAGTAACTTTACTCCTATTTCAAATAAATTGCAACCCTACTGAAATTGATTTTATTATATTTTGCAAAATTAAATGTGCACAAAGAATAGAAACATACCTAATTAGTTTAGCGCTTACATTTTTAATAAACTTTTTTCCAATTTAATATTTACTGTATATTTTTTCACATTCCGTTTACATTTCTGATTTCCTTCTCTTTTGTCCATAATATGTACACATTTTCGTATTTGTGTTATATAAAGTGACATGAAAGTTCATAATTATATAAAAATAGTTTCATATAGTTACTTTAAATAAGGTTATTTTCTTAGATTCATCTTCTTATTCCTTCCAAAAATCTTTCTTTTTTATTTGTTAACCTACATAAATTCCTTTGATAGCCTATACTTATTTGTTTATATGTTAACATTTCTTATCTATTATTCATTTTTAAGTATCACATTATGATATTACTCCTCATGTCATATATACCTCACACCTAAGTAGCTAACTATAATTTATGCTACTCCTACATTTAGTCAAACTCCTTTTTACCAAATATAGGGTAATGTATAATTATACTTTTATATGAATATTAAGTCTAAAATATAAATTAATTATCTTTCTTGATATTACCTCTGAAAATGTACAAAAAACGATGATTTCATAACGAAAAAAAATTTAAAAATATTTTTTAAAATCTTATTTTTCCGTATGTTTTGATGTTATTTTCATTAGATTTAATCGTGACTATACTATCTTTTTCTGTATCGAGCATTTTATTTTTTTAAAAATATGATGCTGTATAATTTCGCATATACGTTATATTTTGATAGTTATAACGTAAGTATATTTTAATACAGGGCTACAATCTGAGGAGAAAGCTTCTTATCGGATCATAGTTAGACCTAATATATTTGTACATATGATAAAAAGAAGGCTATCTCCTCGAATACATATCGGGAAATAGCCTTCTTTCGCTCTGACTCTATCTATAAGGTTATACTTTTGCTTCATGTACAATAGATAATTTCCACTTACCGTTGACGGAATTTTTGGGTATGTGCACGAGCGTCTTCTACGGTGCGTACACGATTCCGATTCCATTCTAGTAAAATACGATCAATGTATCTGAAATGAAGCTTACCAGCAAATACAGCTTCTTTGAGCGCCATTAGAATCAATTCTTCTGCATACCGATCCTGATCAATCCAACTTGAGATGGTTTCACATTCCATCGGAGATAATGGACGAGCGAATTCTTTTTCAAAAATGATAAAAAGATTACGTTCGTTTTCTGCTTGCTTATCGACTTTGGACATTGGTTTAACCGGTTCTGGTAATACGTCTGAAGAATCGATACGATCTTGCTGCTCTGTCGCCAGTACAGTCCCCAGTTTCTCATACAATCCGCTTAGATCATAACGCTCATAGCGAATCCCTGTTAATGGGTCTTCTTCATCCTCAATCAAAATAAATCCTGACTTCATTAACTTCTGGATACGAGTAGCGATCAATGAAGCATCTGCTCCTGTTCTCCACTGTAGTTCTTCAAGTGTCGGAAATTCATTATTTTCAACTTGTCGAAAAGATAGAATTTGAATGAGCAACATTGCTTCCGCATCATCCAGATCTAATGCCTGATAATATTTGAGCAATGCATACGGCACATTCGCTGTCTGCAAACCCAAAGCAAAGGCAGCACCTTTAGACCAGGACTTCCATTGTTCTCCGCCCATGTGATTCACCCTTTCTATTGCTCTACGATTAGACATCATCCTACGTAGAGACTAAGGGTACAGACGGTACAACATACGTGGGAAGGCAATCGTTTCGCGGACATGATCCAATCCACAAATCCATGCCACTGTACGTTCTAGACCTAGACCGAAGCCAGAATGCGGTACACTTCCGTATGTGCGTAGATCTAGATACCATTTATAAGCTTCTTCTGTCAGGTTATGCTCTTCAAAACGCTGTTTCATTAATTCTGGATCGTCGATACGTTGTGATCCACCAATAATCTCTCCATATCCTTCAGGTGCGATCATATCTGCACACAATACTACTTCAGGACGTTCAGGATCAGGTTTCATATAGAATGCTTTGATATCTTTAGGATAATTGGTGATAAATACAGGTTTGTCATACGCTTCAGCAATCGCTGTTTCGTGCGGCGCACCAAAGTCATTACCCCAAGGAATATCGAAATCTTTACCTTTTAAGAACTCAATCGCTTCGTCATAAGAGATACGTGGGAATGGTGCTTGAATATTTTCCAATTTGGAAATATCGCGCTCCAATGTTTCCAACTCTGTACGACAGTTTTTAAGAACAGATTGTACGACATATGATACAAATTGTTCTTGCACACGTAGACTTTCTTCATGATCGGTAAATGCCATCTCAGGCTCGATCATCCAGAACTCGATCAAATGACGACGTGTTTTGGATTTTTCAGCACGGAATGTAGGTCCAAATGAATATACTTTCCCCAGTGCCATAGCTGCTGCTTCCATATACAACTGTCCACTTTGTGTTAGATATGCATCTTCATCAAAGTATTTGATATGGAACAATTCTGTAGAATCTTCTGCCGCAGACGGTGTCAAGATTGGTGGATCGACTTTGGTAAATCCGTTGGTGTTGAAAAACTCTTGTACCGCGCGAATAATTTCGGCACGAATCACCATAACCGCACGCTGTCTATTCGAACGCAACCATAGATGACGATGGTCCATTAAGAAATCTGTACCATGTTCTTTAGGTGTAATCGGATAGTTTTCAGTTAAATGAATAATTTCGATACCTGTAACAGTCATCTCATATCCAGATTTACTGCGTGGTTCTTCACGAATAATACCTGTTACATACAAAGAGCTTTCTTGTGTTAAGCTTTTCGCATCGTTCCACAATTCTTCGGACACTTCGCTTTTTACAACAACGCCTTGAATATATCCTGTACCATCACGTAATTGTAAAAACTGAATTTTACCGCTAGAGCGCTTATTGTTGATCCATGCGCCAATCGTGACAGTCTGTTCAACATGCTCATTTACTTTTTTTATAACGGTTTTGGTAGACATTTATATACTCTCCCTTTTGCTTATTGAGCAACATCAATGAAATAGGTAATGACTACAAGCGATTTTCAGCAAGAAATCAAAGCAAAAAACGACTTTGCTTTGATTTCTACTGAGAAGCTTTTATATTATCATTATTCAAATCATTTGAATAACATCCATTTACCTATTTTAAATCATTATACAATAAACATCTGCTTGTTTATGATCTATTATGTTGCTTACTTTTGAATCAACTTGTACGTATCACGTGCAATAACAAGCTCTTCATTCGTAGGAACAACCAGTACTTCTACTTTGGAATCCGGTGTAGAAATACGACGTGGATCGCCAGAACGGATTTTGTTCAATTCTGGATCCAATTTCACACCAAGATATGTTAAGTTTTCGCATACTTTTTCACGAACGATTGCAGAGTTTTCACCGATACCTGCAGTAAAGACGATAACATCTACACCGTCCATAGCAGCTACATACGAACCGATGTATTTACGTAAACGATATTCAAACATTTCAAAAGCAAGTGTTGAATTAGCATCGCCTTCTGCCATAGCATCTGTAATTTCACGCATATCACTGCTCGAACCAGAAATCGCCATAAGTCCACTATGTTTGTTCAACATAAAGTTAACTTCACCGATACTGAGTTCTTCTTTGTTCATTACATAAGGTACGATCGCTGGATCAAGGTCACCACTACGTGTACCCATGATTAGACCTTCAAGCGGTGTCATTCCCATTGATGTATCTACAGAGATACCGTCTTTAACAGCTGTTAAGCTACCACCGTTACCGATATGGCAAGTGATTACTTTAAGCTCTTTTAACGGACGTTTAAGGTATTCAGCCGCTGCAAGACTTACATAATAATGAGACGTGCCGTGGAATCCATAACGACGTACTTTATGTTTTTTGTAAAGTACTTTAGGAATAGCATACAAATATGCTTTTTCAGGCATCGTTTGGTGGAATGCTGTATCAAATACAACAACCTGTGGTACGTCAGGCATATTCAACTCAACCGCTTCAATCCCCATGATATGAGCAGGGTTATGAAGAGGAGCAAGATCGAATAAGCGACGAATTTCTTTTTTCACATCTTTGTCTACAAGCACAGATTCTTTAAATGATTCTGCCCCTTGTACTACACGGTGACCTACAGCATCAATTTCGTCTACAGATTGCATAACACCATGTTTTGCATCTGTTAAGCTTTCGAGTACACGACGAATCGCAATTGTATGATCTAGAATTTCGCTTACAGTATTGTATTCTTCGCCGCCTGTAGGCTCATGAACAAGGATAGAAGAATCCATTCCGATTCGTTCTACGCGTCCTTTGGCTAGAACACTTTCGTCTGTCATGTTGTACAACTGGTATTTTAGAGAAGAACTACCTGCATTAATTACGAGTACTTTCATATCCGGTCACCATCCTTGTCATACTTGAAGAATCCTTCGCCTGTTTTCACGCCAAGACTACCTGCACGAACCATTTTTTTCAAAATGATCGCTGGACGATATTTCAACTCTCCGTATTCGCGGAACATACGCTCAAGTGCTGCATTTACTGAATCCAGTCCGAAACGGTCAGCCATTTCAAGCGGGCCATATTGGAATTGGTAACCAATGCGCATCGAATCATCGATATCTGCAGCAGAAGCTACGCCTTCTTCAAGTACATGCAATGCTTCATTGATCAATAAACAAATAATACGACTTGTTACAAATCCAGGAGATTCGTAAACCATGATTCCGCGTTTGTTTACTGTTTGCTCAATAAAGTTTTTTGTCACTTCAAACGTTTGATCGGATGTACGAAGACCACGAATGATTTCTACAAGATCAATTTTGGATACTGGATAAATAAAGTGCATTCCAATAACACGTTCTGGATACATCGTTGAACTCGCAAGTTCTGTTAAGCTCAGTGTAGATGTGTTACTTGCTAGAATAACGCTGCTTGGACATACTTGGTCCAATTGAGCAAATACTTCTTTTTTCGCTTCTGGATCTTCACTGATTGTTTCAATAACAAGTTCACATGTACCCAGGTCTGCAAAATGAGTCACTTTAGTGATTTTGGACAAAATCAATTTTTTCTCTGCTTGAGTTAATGCCCATTTTTCCATTTGCTTGTCTAAACTTGTCTCAATCATATCCCAAGCATGGTTCAGCTTGTCCTGTGTTTTCTCAACAAGTAATACCTCGATGCCCTTTTTAGCAAGCATTTCAGAAATACCTTGTCCCATTGTACCGCCGCCGATAACGCCGACTTTTTTAAAATTCATGGTTTCTTTCCACCCTTCCAATATTCATAAAGTGTACAGACTATATATGCTCAGCCTATATCCTTTGAAGCCTTCTATTCGTTGTTGTGTCTTCTCTAGCTTGCCTTTATACAAAATACATAGATACTTCAAAACCAATCTTGTGTACTTGCGTATTGAAGCCGAAAAAATCAAAACATAATGTCAGGCTTTGATATACTCTCCAACATCTAATAATAGCGTAGCGCAGGCAAAAAGTAAAAAAAAAGTACCAGCATTTTAAATTATGCTGGTACATTTGAACTTTTATTGAACTGTTGTCGAAATTGTTCGCCGGATAACACTTCTTCTTTTAACAAAATGTCTAAAGATGTGTCAAAAATAAGGCGACGACTATCTAGAATTTCTTTGGTACGTCTGGTTAAATCTTCTAAAATTGCATTATTTTCTTTCATAATTTGCTCTTTAGGAACCATATTCATACTGACGATGCCAAGCTTCGTAAGACCGGATTCCATCATTGTCTGAACAATATTGAGCGCTTGATCGAAATCGCCTCTAGAACCTGTACTGCGTCCTTCATAATACATTTCTTCAGCAGCAGCTCCGCCGAGAGCAATCATAATTTGCTCTTCCAAAAATGGCTTCGTATACAAGTATTGCTCTTGTGCAGGGTTGTGACGTACATAACCTAGTGCTTGTCCACGTGGGCTAAGTGCGACTTGCCCTACACTACCCGGACGAACCACTTCTGCCATAATCGCATGTCCTAGTTCATGAATCGCTACACGACGTTTTTCTTCGATACTGGATTCACGATCTGTTTTTTCACCCATCATAACTTTATCAATCGCCATCGATAAATGACTTTGTAAAATATGATCTGCATTTTGACGCATCGCATAAATAGCGCCTTCATTCATTACACTTTCCAATTGAGCACCAGAGAAACCATACGCCTCTTCTGCTAATTTATCTAGATCGGTTTCTTTTGCAAGCGGTTTGTTCGCTGCATGAAGTTCCAAAATGTGTTTACGACCTTTTTTATCAGGTAGATCGACTTGAATATGACGATCAAAACGACCTGGACGTAACAATGCACTATCCAGCATCTCTTTACGGTTGGTAGCAGCAATAATCAAAATACGTGGTGCTTCATTGCTATAAATTCCATCCATTTCAGTCAACAACTGATTCAGCGTCTGATCATACTCTCGTTGTTGTCCACCTTCACGTTTCCCACCAATAACATCTATTTCATCGATAAAAATAATCGCGCTTTGCTTATTTTCTTTGGCAGCACGTGTACGAGCATCTTTGAACAAATCACGAATACGTCCTGCACCAACACCAACATACATTTCTACAAATTCACTACCTGACGCACTGACAAATACAGAATCAGTATAATGAGCAGCAGCTTTGGCCATCAATGTTTTACCTGTCCCCGGAGGACCTGTAAGTAGTATTCCTTTTAACGGACGAATTCCGAATTTGTTCATTTCATCATGACGTACTAGAAAATCAAGAGCTTCGCGTAATTCACGCTTCGCATTATCCTGGCCACCAATTTGTTCAAATGTTAATTTAAGTGGGCCATTTTTTTTACGTTTACGTTCTTGCGCAGCACCGACGGCTAAGCCACCACGCATTTGCATCACCAAGAATGTTCCACCTACTAGAGCAGCAATCAACAACAACGGTAAAATATTATATCCTACAAAAATAAGAAAAATTAACAAGACCGGCACAAATCCAACAACAATCTCTTTTGTCCATTTTGGCATTAGGCGCTTCCTCCTGTGACTTGAGAATTACGTGGCAAGATCAGGAATTTGCTTCCCTTCCCATTGCTCAAAGATACGTATACGTTACGTTCATCCATTTCTGCTTTAACTTGAATATTTTTATTTTGTTGCATGATACTTTCAACAGTTTCCGGAATTTCAGTATATTTTTGTGTAGCCATTGCTTGAGAAACAGAGAACATTGCATTTTCCCATACTTTGTCGAGTTCTGTATTCGAGTGATCTGTTACTTCTAATTGGAGTGTACGTGTACCCCAGATATCGGTTCCTTGCTTATTCAAAGTCTGTACCAAACCACCTAAATCTGCAGAAGGAGCAAGATCGAGTTTCAACATGACTTCTTTTGGGTTAATACTAATATGAGAGGCATTTACCCCAGGATAGTTCTGTACAATTTTCGTAAGCGGACTGTAGAGAGTCAACTGACGATACGTAAACCATCCACCAAATAATACAGTGGCAGATACGATGACTGTTATAAAAATAGGCATGACACGGAGTTTCATATACGTCCTCCTTTAATGTAGTAAACACGGTGTACATAACAACATATATTTTACTTCGGTATTTTAGCGCCTATCGGTAACAGTAAATAGATAGGTTTTTTGGTGTGTTTACAATTATTCATCTATATATAGTATATCATACGTGTTTTTTGATTTCTAATACCGCTACTTTTAGATACCAGAGTAGAGGTATTTTTATTTATCTATTCCTTTCTTAGTAGAATTTAAATCGGCTCTAACAAAACCCCTACCCTTTGTCGATAATGCCTTTATAATCTTGTCACATTTTGTCTTTATTTTAGATAATGTACAAAATGTAAACGTTATATTATTTTGAAAATGAAGAGTATGGAGGTTAGATAATGCGCCTATGGTTTAAGTATCCCCCTATTTTGTTGGTAGTAGCTCTTTTTATGTTTACGGCAGGTTGTTCTGCAACTTCATCTGTAAGTCCTAATTCCTCAACTCCTACTGCATCTACTTCCACTACTACTGAAGCAACACCCACAACTACGACTAACACAACTACAACAGGAAAAGTCACCATTGGAGTATCTATCCCAGATATGAATGACCGTTTTATCAGTTATGTAGCAGCCGGCATGGAAAGTTATGCCAAAAAACATCCTGATGTGAATGTGATTTATGCTGATGCCAAAAATGATGCTTCTACTCAACTTCAACAAATTAAAGAATTTATTGCGCAAGATGTCAAAGCTATTGCTTTTCTACCGATGGACCCCTCGATTTCAAAAACGATTGTTGATCTAGCCAATCAAGCGAATATCCCGATTGTAGCCGTCAATCGTACTTTCAAAGAATTAGATACCCTCACTTCCTATGTAGGTTCAGATTCATTAACCGCTGGTAAGCTTCAAATGAATGAAGTCGCCAAGCTTTTGGGCGGAAAAGGTAATATTGCTATTATGGATGGCGATATGGGTAGTGATGCACAGGTTAACCGCACCCAGGGAAATAAAGATGTTATCGCTAAATATCCTAATATGAAAATTGTTTTTGAAGAAACAGCGAATTATGATCGCGCTAAAAGTATGGCACTAATGGCCAAATGGTTAGCATCCGGTCAACAAATTGATGCGGTTGTTGCCAATAATGATGAAATGATTATTGGGGCTATTCTTGCAACTCAAATTAATGGAAAAGATCAAAATATTGTATTTGCAGGTGTAGATGGTACGATGGATGCTTTGAATTTTATGAAAGCTAATAAATTAAAAGTTACCGTTTTTCAAAATGCATCGGCTCAAGGTAGTCAAGGTCTTCAAACAGCAATAGAAGCTGCTAATGGTAAACAAGTTCCTAAAGAAATCAGCATTCCTTATGAACTGATTACCCCAGCTAATGAAGAAAAGTATATAGCGAAATGGAAATAAGTATATATGAAGGAGTGGTCTGCGATGCGTCTATCTATCCTGCATAAGCTTTTAGCTGGATTTCTTGCTATTGCCCTTATTGCTGGCTGTGCGGGAGTGGTCTATATTATGTCTCTTCAACAAATTCAGCAATCGATGAGTACAATTTTGGATCGTTATGTCACTCTAAAATCACAAGCAGATAATTTGAAATTTTATGCTACTACTCAAAATGGATATATGCAGACCTACATGCTGAGTCGCGATTCGTACTATGGTTCTCAATTATTAAGTACGAATGATCAGACAACCAAACTTTTGAATGAGATGAAAAGCTTAGTCGTCTCCAAAGAAGATACCGCTCAATTAGATTATATGCTGAAAATGAACGAGTATTACAAAACCCACGCTCAAGAACTGTTCAATCTGCCTCCTGCTCAAGTGGATCAATCTTATCTTGATGTGATTACCAGTGTTATTCCTGTAGGAAGTATTATTGTTAAGTTTGCTCAACAATTTTCGGATCAACAAGATGCTTTGATGACGGCTGCCAAAGATGAAAATACACAAAAAATAGCACATGTTCGCCAGCTAGCTATCGCAATCAGCATCATTAACTTCGCATTAGCAATTATTATTGGCATCTTTATTTCACGTCTTATCTCCAAACCATTACAAAAATTAAGTAAAGCAGCCAAATCTATTTCTACAGGGGATCTCAATATTGAAGATGTTAATGTTAAGCAAAAAGATGAATTAGGGGAGTTAGCGGTTTCCTTTAATAGTATGAAAAATAACTTGCGTCATCTTGTTCATGAAATTAATGATAATGCTTCACAGGTTATTACAATTTCTAAAGATGTTGCTAGTGGTACGTCTGAAACAGGTAAAGCTGCTGAACACGTTGCAGACATTATGTCTGATCTATCTAGCAGTACACAGGATCAAGTTAAAATTGTAGAAGGTGGATTACAAACTGTCTATGATGTTAATAAGGATATTCAGCAGATTGATCAAAGTAGCCAGCAAGCGATGAGCGTTGCGCAACAAGCACAAAGTCAAGCGCTACTCGGCAATCAAGAAATAGTACACGTTATGAACCAAATGGATCAAATTCACCAACGTATGAGTAAATTGGAAGTGATTATTTCTTCGTTAAACAAACGCTCTGGAGAAATTGAAGAAATCAATAATGCAATTTCTTCGATTGCAGCTCAGACGGGTCTTCTTTCTCTCAATGCAGCGATTGAAGCTGCACGTGCAGGTGAACACGGACGTGGATTTGCTGTAGTTACTTCCGAAATCCGTAAACTTTCTAACGAAACCAATGAATCCGTAGATCGTGTGAGAGCACTTGTCAATGCTATTCAAAGTGAAACAAAAGGTGCTACTGAATCGGTGGAAAACATGGTTAAAGAAGTAAGTCAAGGTATTGCTGCGGCTCATTCTGTAGGTAATTTGTTTAATACCATTAAATCTCTAACCGATCATACCACTTCTGAAATTAAAGAAGTGACTGATTCTATCCATCATTTATCGGAACATTCACAGAAGATTGTCAAATCTATGGAAAATATCTCAAGCTTGACCGATCATGTTGCTTCTAACACTGAAAGCGTAAGTGCAGCTACAGAAGAACAATTAGCTTTCTTGGAAGAAAGTACAGCTCATACCGCTACACTTCATTCTATGGCTGAAAAATTACAAAATACGGTACTACAATTCCGTTTATAATCTATGCTTAATTAACAAAAAAGCATGATCTTTGGATTCAGTATATGAATTCCTTAAATCATGCTTTTTTATATGGTTTAAGCTTGATGATGTTACTCTTGCCCTGTTCCTTTTAAAGTTGCAGGCAATTCCATAGGTCCACCTAATTTGGTTCCATCACGGAAATTGTAGAAAAGATAATAATAACGTTCATTCAGTTTGGCAAAAACTTGCCATGCATATTTTCCATTATATGAGCCAGGTACAATTCGTACAGCTTCTGCTCCAGGCAAATCTTTTTGCAAAAGATCGGTGGCGGCTTGATAGGATACTGTACCTGCTGTTTTCTCAACATGCACTGCATTAGCTCCTTCTGCTACCGAACCGTCTATATTAAATTTGACCCAGACCATTAGATCTTCTTGTGCTGTATTTTTACCTTCTACGACCCAATACGTTGAACTATCTGTCCAGACGGAATTGAACGTACGCGTCACAGATACAATATCCGCTTTTTCCTGTGCGCTATTAATAGCCAGTTGTTCTTTACTCCATGGCTTTGCCATTACATGTACATAAAATTGATTTACACCTAAAATCAGCAATCCCAATACAACGATAATGATTGCAATCCACTTACCACTTCCCAAATTTCGCAAAACACGCCATCCTTTCCTATCGACTTCCAGTTAGCGTTTAAGCAAACCTTCAAAAGCACTTTGGGCTTCATGACGAATTTTTTCTTCATCCAATGTTAATGATATACCGTCTTTGATCAATTGCTTACCGTCTACCCAGACATGCAATACATCTTTGGCAGATGCAGAATAGATTGTATGTGAAATAAAATCAGTACGTGGTAAGAAATGCGGTTGATCTACATTAAGTGCTGTAATATCAGCTTTCATTCCTACAGCGAATGTACCTACATCATTCAAAAATACAGATCTTGCACCGTATTCAGTACCCATTTTCAATGCTTCTAATGCAGGCACAGCTGTTGGATCGCCGGATACTCCTTTGTGAATAAGAGCAGCCAAACGCATTTCTTCAAACATATCCAGATTGTTATTACTTGCCGGGCCATCTGTTCCCAAAGACACAACAACGCCTGCACGCAACAGATCCGGCACACGTGCTACACCACTTGCTAATTTGAGGTTACTACCCGGGTTATGAGAAATCGCTACTTTATTCTCAGCAAGTACTTCGATCTCTTCATCATTCAAATGAACAGCATGCGCTAACAATGCTGGACGAGTGAAAAATCCTAATTTCTCCAAATGAGCTACAGGACGTAATCCATAATCTGTAACGTTTAATTGAACTTCTGCTAGTGTCTCAGACATATGTGTATGCAGCGGCAAATCCAAATCATGAGCTGCTTGTACAAATTGTTCGATGTATGCAGGTGGACAAGTATAAGGTGCATGTGGAGACATCATCGTTGTAATACGTCCATTCGCTTGACCATGCCAATCACGTGCAAAGTCGATTGATTGTTTTAGCTTTTGCTTTTGTTCTTCTTCTGAACACAAGCCGATTACACCACGCATCAATACTGCACGCATACCCGATTGTTCTACCACTTCGGCTACACGTTCTGAGCGATCATACATATCGAGGAATGTAGTTGTACCGCCTTTTAACATTTCTAATACAGACAGAGCAGTTCCCCAGTATACATCGTCACTTGTAAATTTCGCTTCCATCGGCCACATTTTTTCTTGTAACCATACTTGTAGAGCAAGATCATCTCCATATCCGCGTAACAACGACATCGCTGCATGACCATGACTGTTGACTAGACCCGGAATAAAGAACAAATGATTGCCATCCACTACGGTTGTGTCTTCTTCGATCACAGGTTCTTCTTCTCCAAGATACGTAATCCATCCATCTTCAATCACCATATGTCCAAAAAGCATTGATTTCTCTTCGCTCATTACAGCAAACATACCGTTTTTGATGACCCATTTGTTCGAGGTGTTATTCATTAGTTTCATGTTCCTTTCCATCTTCCAGATAATAGGCAAGGCTTAATAAATCCGTTGTAAAATCAGCAGTATGCACACGAATATGCGGTGGAGCTTTCAAAATAATCGGTGCAAAGTTCAAAATAGCCTCAACCCCTGCTTCAATTAACTGATCCGCTACACGCTGTGCTTCAACATTAGGCACTGTAACAATTCCGATACGAATACTTCTCGCTTTGACTGTAATTCCAAGTTCATCAATAGGCTGGACGACTAATGTATTGATTAAAGAGCCTACTTTCGAATCGTTGGAATCAAACACAGCTACGATTTTCATTGTTTCTTTTAGATACATATTATAGTTAGAAAGGGCATGCCCTAGATTACCAGCGCCTACAAGTGCCACATTGATTTGTTGATCTAATTTTAAAATATGACGTATTTTCTCAATCAAATATGATACATCATAACCGATCCCTTTACGTCCAAAATCTCCAAAATAAGCTAAATCTTTGCGAATTTGTGCTGGATTCAAGTCTAGTTTTTGTCCCAGTTCTTGCGAAGACACTGTAGGAACTTCACGTGTGTGAAGTTCGTTCAGATATCTAAGGTATACAGGTAGTCTTCGCACGACTGCTTCTGATATTTTGTCGGATTTCATGCTTGCTCCCCCTCTTGATTTACAGTTTCCTTTTCAGGTTCGGCCTGGCTAAGCCATTCTGTAATACGGGGTACCATCTGCTCTGTCGGCATATGTTCCATTTTGGGACCGGGCAATGAATATAGAAAATGCTTGCCATAATAGGACTCGATCACACGAGTGTCATAGACAATAACGATTCCCCGATCACTAGATGTCCGTACTAATCTACCAAAACCTTGTTTGAAACGGATAACTGCTTGCGGTACAGATAATTTCATAAATGGATTTTTCTTTTCTTTTTTCAGCCGTTCACTTTTGGCTTCAAGCAATGGATGATTGGGCGGTTGAAAAGGTAAACGTACGATTGCCAGACAGGTTAATGCTTCGCCTGGAATATCGACTCCTTCCCAGAAGCTACTTGTACCCAGTAACACCGAAGCTGAACGCTCTTGGAATCTTCGAGTGAGCTTGGTACGACTTCCTCCATCGACCCCTTGTCCAAATACTGCAATATCGCTATGTGATAACTTCTCTTTCAATGGCTCATACACCTGCTTGAGCATCCGATAAGAGGTAAATAACACCATCATTCGTCCATTGGTCGCTTTGGCAGTCTCCGCTAATGAGTTCGCTAACGTATCTACAAAGAACGCATCACCAACACTGCCTTTGACACTTGGAAAATCGCGCGGAATTAACAACAGCGATTGCTCACGATAATTGAAAGGTGAAGATAACTGTTCGGTCATCAATCGACCTTCTTTTTCCGCTTCTACAAGCCCTAACTGTTCAATCATATATTGGAATTTCTTTTCTATTGATAATGTCGCTGATGTCAAAATAATACTTTTCTTTTTATCAAAAAAGTACTCTTTCAATTGCTTGCTCACATCTACCGGTACAGCATACATCTGTAAAGACTTGCTACGGTAATTCCCATTAGCTTCATACCAGTAGACTGTATCTGTACTTTCCAGCTTCACAAATTGACGCAGATCATCTCGTACCACTGTTAAGTCTTTGAATAGACCTGATACGTCTGTTACCAGACTATCTGTGCCTAACTGCTCATCGCTGTCTTTGATCTGATTCATCACTTGCTCGCCTTTACGAATCAACTGGCTCAGTCCGATATGAATCTGATTCTCAAGCTCTGTAATCACATTCCATTCGGTCGGTTGCTTTTCCGGTAAAAGACGAAGCGTAAACTGCCCTGCTTCACCAGGAGCGGCATCACTACGCTGAGGCAACAAAGCAAATAGTAACTCACTTAATTTATCCCAGTTTTCTTTAACATCTACAATTTCAGGATATAGATTATCAATCGCTATCGCCCAATCCATACCACGTTCATTGCCAGAAGAGCCTAATTGTTGACGCAAAATCGCTAACTGACCATTTTTGCTGTCTTTGAACAATCGTAACAGTGGATGAACCAATGTGAAATATTTCATATGCATACCCAAGTGCTTGCCTGCGACATCTTCTAAATGATGTGCTTCATCAATAACCAAGCGATCATAAGCAGGTAACAATTGATGTCCTGCTTTGACATCGGTAAATAATTTCGAGTGATTGGTGATGACTACATCTGCTGTACCTGCTTCATGCTTCGCACGATGGTAAAAACATTTGCGGAACCATGGACATGCACGACCCAGACAAGAATCGGTATCACTGGCTACCGTTTCCCAGAAGTCAGCACCACGATTACCCATATTGAGTTCTTCATCATCTCCGGTTTCTGTCGCATTTAACCAGACAATCATTTGAGCTGCAATCAATACATCTTCTTTAGGGCTTTGAAATTCTTTTGTATTTATTTTATGCTCAAATTTGCGCAGACACAAATAATGCTGGCGTCCTTTGAATACGGCAGCACGAAATGCAAATGGAACAACTTGAGTCAATAATGGAATATCGCGTTCTCGCAACTGTTCTTGCAAGTTAATCGTATGCGTACTTACCATCACACGATCGTTTTCTTTGACACTATGATAAATCGAAGGTAATAAGTACCCTAGCGATTTGCCTGTTCCTGTTCCTGCTTCGATCAATAGATGCTTATCATTGGTCATCGCTTTGATCACTTCTTCAAACATACGATTCTGCGGTTCCCGTTCTTCATAGTTAGGAAGCAGATTACGTAAGTTTTGTTTCACTTGCTCTAAAAATTCATCAAATGAAACATCTGCAAGTGGCATATTACCTCGCTCTTCATGAGCCGGCAAAATTTCATTCCAATCGCCTACTTTTAATGCCAATTGACGGAAAAAGCGATGTTCGTCTAAATCTTGAATCGGCTGTGCTTCTTTCTCCATCCGTACGCCATCAAAATACCAACCCAGATCACTATCCTGATTATCAAATAATTCAGATAGACGCTGGACTGTAATCAATGGTAGATCATTTAACTCTTCCAAGCACTTTAGAAATACATGAGCGGTCGCTAACGCATCACTATCTGCTTGATGAGGACGATCATGAACGAATCCCAAGTCTTTACTTACCATGCTTAACTGGTAGCTCGATAGATTCGGGAAAAAGATACGTAACAGATCCATCGTATCCAGCACTCGACCTGTAAATGCTAAATATCCAGTCTGATCTAAAGCACGTTGCAAAAATCCTAAATCAAAACCGACATTGTGCCCGACAAGCACAGCATCTTCTAATAGAGGAATCATCTCCAAAATAACATCGTCTAACTCTGGAGCGTTCTCTACATCTTCATTTTTAATTCCTGTTAAACCTTCTATAAAAGGAGGAATCGGCACTCCCGGCTTCACCATAGAAGAATATACAGTAGAAATACTTAAATCATGATCTATAATGGCAAGCCCAACTTGAATAATATCATCGGTGGACTGAGTACCTGTGGTCTCAAAATCCAGTACGGCAAATTTCATGGATGTCTAAATCCTCTCCTTGCTGTCGTCTCAACCTGATGTCGAAATGTTCACCTATCAGCATACCAGAAGAAGACCGTTTTGAAAATCAAAGGGTGGGGAGTTATTCAAATTTTAGATTTTTTATGGGAGACGCTGCGAGGAGGAAATCGTTCTTGTCGTCGCTTGTTGCAAATGAATCCTTTGAATGACTGCTTCGCAATCAGGATTCGTTTACAAAGGCGAGCGCTTCGCTCTTTCAGAACGATTTTCTCGTCTCCGCTGGTGCAGGTGGATAAGCATAATGTTGAATAACTCGTTTAGGAGGAAGCAAGAAATGAGGAATAGATATAGAGTTACATAAAATATCATACAGCTTTAAATTGTGTAAATTTTAATTTACCCATATTGAGTAGCATCTGTTATATTAGTAAAGGATTTCAATATAATTATAAATGGAGGGAATTTAAGTAAAATGAGAAAGTTTATGATGATGTTTTTGGTTTTGGTGGTGACATTAATAGGGTCAGCGCCTGCTACGCTTTTTGCAAGTGAGGAAGGAACAAGTAATTTGGTAGCAAGTAAAGAAAGCCAGGATTCAAGTTTCTTAAATTTATTTCTTTATGGAGACTATAATATGACATTAAAACAAGGAGAACCTTTTATTGAAGAAGGTTGGAGTGTAGCAGACAGTGTATATAGTGAAAATGAGTTAAAAATAAATATTACATATACATTAAATTCTGTTCCAGTAAATCAAATTGATACTAATATACCTGGAATATACGTAATCACATATATTGCAGAAAATCCAGCTGGAAAACGTTCTTATCCTCAACAACGTACTATTGATGTTGTTGCTACTGAAAAACAGAAAGATCTTGATCAGCTAAATATCCGTGGTGCGTTAGGTATGGCATATCATAATGGTTCTGTCTATGTTGCACAAGGCAGTTCAGGAATATCAAAAGTCGAATTAAGCTCTGGAACAGTTACTTCTATCGTGTACGGTGGATACTATGCCGATAATGTTGTTACTGTTGCTTTCAATCAAGCTGGCGACCTATTTTATACTTTAGAAAACAAGTCAATCATCAACAAGATAGATGCTCAATATTTACAGGATGCTGCGTTAACTCCAGAACAATTTAAGAAATATAGTTCACTTTATTTAGACCTTAGTGACAAAGCATCTGATGGTAACGATCCTATAAAAAATATTTCTAATATTGCATTCAATTCTCAAGATCAGCTTTACATTGCTATTCCGCTTGATTTTTTTGACACTACTCTGTATAGATGGAATTCAAATGATCAATTGTTGGAAAGAGTCACACAAGAAGACCTTGAAGATTTACAAGTGATGACATTCGACGAAAATGATAATCTATTCTTTAAAGCTACTTTATATAAACCAGATTTTTCAGACCGTGGATTTTTCAAAATTTCTGCCAATGAATTAAAAAACTTACCAGTAGCTGATACATCTTTCAAATCATATCTCGAAATTAATACAATGAATATTAATTCAGACGGCATCGTTTTTTTACCTGATGGTCGAGGTTATTATAGTGAAAATGGTAAAATAAAAGCAATTTTTCCTCGCTCCGCACCTTTAATTGCCTTAAAAGGAAATTATAATCCTGTTCTTTTTGCTGGAGATACTTATATTGAAGAAGGAGTAACAGTACAAGATGCTACCTATTCTAAACTGGATGTAAAAGTCACTTATACTTTAGATAGTAAAGCTATATCTTCTATAAATACGTCTATTCCAGGCGAGTACACGGTTCATTACAACGTGACCAATCCTGCAAATATCTCAGCGCTAGAAGTAACAAGAAGAGTAACTGTTAAACCTCTTCCTTTAAGTATAGAAGGATTAGATATTCGCAAGATAGCAACTATGACTGCTTGGAAAGATCACTTATATATTGCAGATTTTCAAAAAGGATTTTATGAGGTTATTAAAACCAGTACTGGTTACAAAAGATCGTTGCTTGCTGCAACGCCTCTGGCAAATGCTGTAGCTGTAGATCAACAAGGAAATTTATTTTTCTCAATGAATGCTTATCATTATATCTTTAAATTAGATGCTCAATATTTAAATCGCTCAACCCCATTAACTCAAGAAGAGCTCTTAACATTAAGTCAACCTTATTATCATTTTACAGATACAGGAGCAGTTTTTATAGATGGGTTAGCTTTTGACCATCAAAATCAGTTGTATATGTCTGTAACTAAAAATAAGACGAGTCAAATTTTGAAAATGGATGGTTCTACTGCTACCACTCCGATATTAGTAATTGATTACCCTAGTCGCACAAATGATATTGATATAAGTCCTGCTGGAAATTTATATATTAATGCAAATAACACACATATATTTCAAGCAACATCTGCATTATTAAAAAACTTGCCACTTGATATTAATGATTTAGTAGACATGGGAAGAAATAATGAGGATAACAGCATCGTTTTCTTACCTGATGGTACTGCTTATGGAAGTAGTATTCAGCGCAGTGTAACTGGAGAACAAGTTATTCAAAAACTAGACTTTACAGATCCTAAGCAAACTGTAGATGTTACAGGTATTACACTAAGTACTTCTACACTTACAATCAACAAAAAAGATCAACCTTTCACTCTTCAAGCAACAGTTGCTCCTGTTAACGCAACTCAAGCGGATATCACTTGGATGAGTAGCAATGAGAAAGTCGCACTGGTGAAAAATGGAGTGGTTACACCTATCGCTAAAGGAACTGCAATCATTACAGCAACGACTGTAGATGGCAATTTTAAAGCAACTGCAACAGTGAACGTCAAAGAATCTGATGATAAAAATACCAATTCATCGAATACAAATAGTAATTCTAATGTAGCAACCAATACTGGTAAATCAACTGTACTATCTGCTAATAATATAAGTAGCACAACACAAATATCTTCAGCAAATGGACAGCCACAATCCAGTATTTTATTTTCTACAGACAAATTGCAAACAGAAATTAATAAATTACAAGCAAACAATCAGAAAACAGCAACTATTACTATTCCAAACACTGCTAATTCATTGAAAATGACGATGCCACAAACAGCTATAAACAGTCTAAATCAAGCTAATATGAACTTGGACTTTAATACAGAACATGTTCAATTGGCTATTCCAACAGCATCCTTACAATCGTTGAAAAACGATTTGCAATTTCAAGTCATTCCTTTAACTTCTTCTACCGATCAAAATGCTGTGAAGTTACGTGCACAACAACAATCACTTGTTAAAAATGTATCCAAAGATGGAAATATCACAGTCGTTGGTACACCGATGAATATTGAAACGAATTTGCAGAATCAGTCAGTAGATCTGGTTATGCCTGTAGATGCTAACGCTATTCCTCAAAATGCGATTGCTAAAACAGCATGGTTACAACAACTTCGCATTTTTGTAGAACATAGCAATGGAGAGCATGAGTTAATTCAACCGACTGTAGTTAATGAAGCTAACGGTCAGACAGGTTTGAAATTTACAGTGACTGCGTTTAGCACATTTACGATTTTGGATATACCCTCTCCAAAATTGGAAGCAACGACTCCAGTACCAGCTAACCCATCAACAGTTAGCCAGAATGTGTATCAAGCGTATATTCAAGGATATAGCGATCAAACATTCCGTCCAAATCAAAAAGTGACTCGTGCTGAAATGGCTTCTATGCTATCTCGATTAAGTACACACTCTACATCTGATCCAACTACAACGCATTACTCAGATGTTCCGAGTTCTCTGTGGGCATACAAAGCGATTCAAGAGGTTCAAACCAATGGCTTAATGAGTGGACTGCCTGATGGTACATTTAAGCCAAATCAAGCGATTACACGTGCTGAGATGGCAACGATCATTAGCCGCTGGCAAAAACTAAGCGGTACAGGAACATCAAATGCGACAGATATTCAAAACAACTGGGCTGTTTCTGATATTAAACGAGTAACTCAAGCTGGATTTATGCAAGGTTTAACGCCAACAACGTTTAAACCCAACCAACCACTCACTCGTGCTGAAGCTGTAACCACTCTTAACCGAATTCTCAAATTAGATAAAACTCAACCATCAACAACCCAATGGACTGACGTGCCATCCACCCACTGGGCAAAAGCAGATATTATAGCCGCTTCATCTAACTACACCACTACTAATTAATAGGTATCATATAAAAAAAGAAGAAGTATCCTCACAAGGATACTTCTTCTTTTTGCATTATCTACAGCATTCATTTCTATAACTTCCAAACAAAAGAACCTAGTCACTTACCCACTAGATCCTCTCACTAATACAATCCTTCATCCTTCAATCCTTCAATCCTTCAATCCTTCAATCCTTCAATCCTTCAATCCTTCAATCCTTCAATCCTTCAATCCTTCAATGTATAAAATGTTCTCCTGCCAAGAATGTCCTGGCAAGCCAACCTGAATAAAATCTTTGGATAGCGTAGTAGATACCTCCTCTAGCGAAGGGAATGGAAATTGTTCTGAAAGAGCGAAGCGATCGCCTTTTTACTATAATCCCTACCGCTATGCGGTATATTCAAGGGATTCTAGTAAACCAGTGACGACAAGAACAATTCCATTCCCGAAGCGAGGTACCTACCAACACTACCAACCCACTTTTATTCAACCCTCATTCTCACATGATGGTTGCGTGTACTTCTTTATGAGCTTCCATGACAGGTTTGTTTGTTTCATCTACAAATACAACCGTTGGGCGGTGAGTCGCTAATTCTTCAGAACTCATCATCGCATACGAGATAATAATTACAGTGTCTCCCGGCTGTACTAGGCGTGCTGCTGCTCCGTTCAAGCACACTACACCACTACCACGTTCACCAACGATAACATACGTTTCTAAGCGAGCACCGTTGTTGTTATTAACGATTTGTACTTTTTCATTTTCAAGCAAATCCGCTGCATCCATCAAATCTTCATCTATCGTAATACTACCTACATAATTTAGATTAGCTTCAGTTACAGTAGCGCGGTGAATCTTGGATTTCATCATCGTTCTATACATGTAAGGCAACACCTTTCGTTTCCAAAATAACATTATCGATCAGACGCGTACGTCCAAATTTCACAGCTAGTGCAATAATCACTTCATGATCCAATGTAGCTAAAAGGGTATCTTCTGCTAATGATTCTAATCGTGGAAAACTTAAAATGTCTGCATAATCGATTTCAGCAATATCGGACTGACCGATCGAGGTACGCAGAAATGCTCGTACTTGTCCTGCTGTCATCTCTTCTTGCTCACGCATTTGTTGCTGTACCTGATGTAAAGAACGTGAAAGTACTAATGCTTGCTCCCGTTCTTCACGAGATAGGTACACGTTACGAGAACTAAGCGCTAGACCATCTTGTTCACGTACAATAGGGCAAGGGACAATTTCAATATCCATATTCAAATCAGTCACCATTTGACGAAGCACAGCGACTTGCTGCGCATCTTTGGTACCGAAGAAGGCATAATCTGGTTTCACAATATTAAAAAGCTTGGTCACTACTGTAGATACACCATCAAAATGACCGGGACGCGAAGCACCACATAGGGTATCGGTAAGATCTGCTACAGTAACATGAGTTTTGATCGGTGTAGGATACATATCTTCTACACTAGGCATAAATACCAAATCGACTCCATTTTTTTCAGCTAAGGCTAAATCACGTTTTTCATCACGAGGGTAACGTTCGAAATCTTCATTCGGTCCAAATTGAATCGGATTAACAAAAATACTGATTGCTACGATATCGCTCATTTCAGTTGCTTTTTGCATAAGGCTTGCATGTCCATCATGCAAAAATCCCATCGTGGGAACAAGTCCAACTGTTGCTTCATGATCTATAGTAGAACGCTGTTTGCGTAATTGTTTGACTTCTGCTCTCATTTCGGTGATGCTACGTACAACTTTCACGATTGAGTCTCCACCTTCCGTTTGGCTCCATATAACGATCCCAAAGCTTCTTGATCTCCACTGAATACATGCTGTTCAGCTGGAAATGCACCGCTTCTCACTTCATTAACGTACTCTTGCAAAGCAGCACGAATCGTATTCCCTACATCTGCATACGTTTTGACAAACCGTTTTTCACGGTAAGACGATGTGTACTTCACAGCATCATGAAAAACAAGCACTTGACCATCACAGCCACGCCCTGCTCCAATACCAATCGTTGGGATCGATAATTGTTGGCTAATTGTGGTAGCTGCTTCTTCGGTAACCAATTCCAATACAATTCCGAATGCGCCTGCCGCTTCTAATGCAAGTGCATCATCCAATAAACGTTGTGCATCTTTTTCGTCTTTCCCTTGAATCCGGTATCCACCAATTTGGTGTACAGACTGTGGAGTTAGACCGATATGCGCAATCACAGGTACCCCTGCTTGCACAATAGCTTTGACTGTATCTGCAATCTCTGCGCCACCTTCAAGCTTGATCGCATGAGCATGACCTTCTTGCATTAATCGACGTACACTTTTCAGTGTCTCATCAATACTTCCGTGATACGTCATAAACGGCAGATCAGCTACAATAAATGTTGATCCCGCACCGCGAGCAACTGCACGCGAATGGTACACAATATCATCTATAGTGACAGGAATCGTCGAATCATATCCAAGCACGACATTACCTAACGAATCTCCAATGAGTAACATATCTACGCCTGCTTCTTCAGCAAGCTGAGCGGTTGGATAATCGTAGGCTGTAATCATCGTAATGGGATGACCTTCCTGTTTCATTTTTTTCATTTTCAAAATATTAAGCGGCATTTTGGCTGCCATGGTGACATCAAGCTCCTTTTAAGTTGGGTATAGTCTTTCGGACAAAATAAAAAACCTTTTAGTCTAGTCGTTCACTAAAAAGGTCCTGAGTCCAAAAAAGAGTCACTTTGCGATCATCTCTTCTGTCTCGGTCCTATAAAACGGCTCAGAGCAGAATTGAATGTAAGCCAACACCTCGCTTCACATATGTATCCTGGATGGGATACCTATTCAGTTAGTACTCTAATTAGCGACTCAAAAATTGTAGGTTTATTTCTGCTGAATGACAGTGATGTATTCAACAGACAGATAACCCCGGTTATTGAGCTAATCCTTAGAGTGGCTTGCATAATGTGTTTCTAGTGCCAAGCGCTGATGGAAAGATATTTTGCTTTGCAAAAATCATTTTCCTATTGAACTTGGTCACGCTTATAACGCCAAGCGCTAATAGAAAGATATTTTGCTTTGCAAAAATCACTTTTCCATTGAACTTGGTCGCGCTTATAACGCCAAGCGCTGGTAACATCAAGTTAACATCAGAAAGTACGGTTCGGTCTTGCCGATACCGTCTTCCGATATAGTATACCAGAACAAATGGTTAAATTCACTATTTTATCTAACAATTATTTCTAGATTAAAATTCAATATCTCCAGAATAAATAGGAACAACCCGATCATCAGCAAGACGTAGTAAAAGTTCACCGTTCATTCCTAAACCTTGAGCGATCCCTTGAAAAGAACCTTGAGCATTGTGTACTTGAATCGATTTGCCGATCGAAATCGCCATACTTTCCCATAGCGCAGCAATCGGGGTAAAGCCTTCGTCTGTATACAATTGATACAATGACTCTAATTCAGAAATAACTTCTGCTACTACAGCTGTACGATCTATCACTTGACCGGATTCGATACGCAATGAAGTCGCGATCGATTGCAAATGCTCTGGCAAATCTTCTGCTGTTAAATTCGCATCTATACCGATGCCTGCAATCGCATAACGTACACGCCCATCTTCTGCAGCCGATTCAATCAGAATTCCGCATACTTTGCGTCCATCAATTAATAGATCATTCGGCCATTTGATCCCGATATCTAATTGTGTAGTGTTACGTAACGCTCTACATACCGCTACAGCAGCCAGTAATGTCAATTGAGACATATACTGCAAAGGTTGTACTGGACGCATCACTAAGCTCATCCAGATGCCTCTACCGGATGGTGAGTAAAAAGGTCTGCCTTGTCTGCCACGACCTGCTGTCTGTTCTTCAGCAATTACTAACGTTCCTTCAGCAGTCTGTTGTTCTGCAAGCATGCGTGCTTCATCTTGTGTAGAAGCCACCGATTCAAACAAATGTAACGGCTGACCCCATGATCCTTTTTGACTCAAAGCTAGTTGCAAAGCTGTCACATCGAATCGATCCGGTCGACGTGTGATTCGATATCCTTTGCGAGACGTTGATTCAAATTCATAGCCTTTTTCTTTCAAACGATTAATACCTTTCCAAATCGCTGTACGACTAACAGACATTCGGCGACTGATTTCTTCGCCTGAAATGTATTGTCCTGGATGTTCATTCAGCAGTTGAAGCAGATGTTCATCATTCATCGTAATCCCTTCCTTCCTGAGGCTTGATCCGCATAATGCAATATAACCTCTTTGTTATTGTCCAATTGTCCTGTAGCAACTAGAAGTAAAATTTCATGCAGTAGTTCACCTAGCCATTTGCCTGCGGCAATTTCTAAATGTTGAAGAACGTCTTGCCCTTTGACAGGTAAATCAGCCAGACTATATACCGTTAACTGTTCTAACCATCTATCTGCTTGATTGCCTATGATCGCTAAATGTTGTTGATAGGCGTGCGGCAATACAGGAAAAAGAGCATGCCAGTATTGTGCAATCTCTTTGCCATAGTCCAATACACAACTTACAAATAGCACATACGAGTGATGTCTATTTGCATCTGTATCTATAGACTCTTTATGTTCTATAGTAGCTAAAGGTACAGCTTCACGTTGTACTATCCCATTATATAAACGCTCATTCATCCGTATTATTTTGGAGACTTGATCGGTTATGATATTCGGAAATGTCCAGGATTTGAAAACAATTTTGATCTGCTGTTCATCCATGCCAAGTCCTAGTGCAATTAAAGCCCAGCGCAAAATAGATGGTGATGCAGGTAATTGTTCTAATGAACGAAGCAGATCCTGATCTAATGCCTCACAAGGTACAGACACTTTCATATGTGGAATCAATCCACTGCTTAATAGTAGTTCAATACCCTGATAAGGATAAGGCCCAGCAATCATTTTTTCCATTTCGACACGAATGCGTTCAGTAGCAATATGATAGATTAATGCTTGATGATGCAGAAGAGCTTGCCAGGTCTGCTGTTCTATTTCAAAATGAAATACAGACGCAAATCGAATCCCTCTTACCATGCGTAACGCATCTTCTTCAAAACGTTCATCAGCGATACCTACACAGCGAATAATTCCTTTATTCAAATCATCAATCCCATGAAAAGGATCGGTATATTCTCCATCAATTCCACGTGCAATAGCGTTCATCGTAAAATCACGACGACGTAAATCTTCACTCAATTCTCGCACAAATTGTACTTGTTCTGGACGGCGATGATCAACATATTCAGTTTCAGTACGGTATGTAGTGACTTCAAAAGGCTCATTGTCAATCAAAACGGTAATCGTGCCATGTTCTAGTCCTGTAGGAATCGTACGTTCAAATAGAGCAATCACCTGTTCTGGTGTTGCATTGGTTGCAATATCCATATCATTGACCGGTCGTCCTAATAATTCATCACGTACACATCCACCTACAAAGTATCCTTCATATCCCTGATCAGTCAAACGGCGGAGCAGAGATTGCCCCCGCTCCGCCGTCTGCGGATCTACCCAATTCCATTGCATGGTATAATCCCCTCAACCACATACCGGAGAAGGCTGAGACAATTCACGTCCAAGTACCCGGTAATAAATTTTTTCGTATTCAGCCATCATACGTTCATTGCTGAACTCACTTTGTGAACGATCCAGACAATTTTTGATCATCGTCTGCATCAATTGATGGTTGGTTAATAATTCGATAGCATGTTCTGCCATCTTGTCTGTATCACCGATTGGCGCAAGAAATCCAGTCTCTCCATGAATAATCAATTCCGGAATACCACCTGCTTGTGATCCTACGGTTGGAACACCACATGCCATTGCTTCCAGTGCTACCAGACCGAAGCTTTCTTTTTCAGAAGGAAGCAACAAAATATCAGCTAGTGAAATCACTTGCGGGATATCATCTTGTTTCCCTAGAAACATAACGCGCTCGGTTAAGCCTAGTTCTTGAATCTGAAATTGAATTTTGGGCAGATCAGGGCCTTCGCCAACCAGTAGCAACCTTGAAGGAATCTTCTCATTGACTTTGGCAAAAATCTCTACCACATCGCTAACACGTTTGACCGGGCGAAAGTTAGAGACATGCATTAGCACACGATCATCACCGAACGCATAATCTTTGTGCAGTTCTGTTGTATCGCGTGGATAGTACATTCGTTTATCTACAAAATTGTAAGTTAGATCAATATTACGTGTAATATCTAACAATTCATGTGTCTCACGAATCAAATCTTTGGATACCGCTGTTACAGCATCACTTTCATTGATCGCTAGCCGAATCAAGTCTTTTAACGATTCATCCTGTGCAAGCACTGTAATATCTGTACCATGTAAAGTGGTTACGACTTTTAAATGATCGCCTACCATTTGCTTCGCTAAAAAAGCACACACGGCATGAGGCACAGCATAATGCACATGTAACACATCCAACTGCTGCATTTTAGCCACTTGAGCCATTTTATTAGCTAACGTTAGATCATACGGTGGATATTTAAACACATAATAATCATTAACTTCTACTTCATGATAAAAAATATTTTTATGAAATGTTCCTAATCGAAAAGGAACACTGTGCGAAATAAAATGCACTTGATGCCCTTTTTCAGCAAGTAATTTGCCTAATTCTGTTGCCACGACGCCAGAGCCGCCAAGCGACGGATAACATGTGATGCCGATTTTGAGCATCGTGTCCATAAGGGCTGTCTCCTTTCACTTACCTCATTAATCATGATGTAAGCTCTACGTTTTATATCAGTAAGTTCATTACTTTATATTATATACATACTCTTTATAATTGTGTTAGCAAAAAAAGAGATTTTAACGAAAAAGATCAACGACAAAAGGAGTCTTAGTTACAAACCCTTCCGCATATTGAATCTGACTGCGTTGACCTGCCAGACTATCCCGATATCGAACACGCTCTACGTATCCTTGGGTAAGTGGCGTCTCTACCATATCTACATCTGCTAAGCCGCCAAATTGGGAACGATAACAAAGCAATGCTTGCTCTTTCTGTTCATATACATCGGTGACATCTACAAGTAGATCTGTAGGTGCAGGATCATTAATAAAATAATAATACGTCTGTTGTACGGTGACTGGAGGTAGTTCTGGCATATAACGGCGTAGCTTCGCATTGAATACTGCTTCTTCTACAAGCTGACTACAGATCATATGATCTGGATGACGATCAATCCAATAAGGAGCAAATACAATCTTAGGCGACAACTTACGAATCTCCGCAGTAATCGCATCCAGTTGCTCTGTAGAACGTGCTAACCGGCGATCTGGCAATCCTAAATTACTGCGATACGCTAATCCCAATACTTTGCCAGCGGCTTCTGCTTCTTGCTTACGCAATTCTACATTCCCGTTAGAAGACATCTCTGCTTCAGTCAAATCACAAATACCTACTTTTAGACCTGCGGCGGCATGCTTGGCAATCGTACCTGCCATTCCAATCTCTGCATCATCTGCATGAGCACCAAATACAAGAATATCGACAGAAACACTCATTATAGTGTCTCCGGCTTGTATTTATGAACTAACTCACGCCATGCAAAATCGCCACGATCTAACGCTTTGACCAGAATCTCAGCTGTTGCAATATTGGTAGCAACAGGAATTCCTTGTACATCACAGATGCGAAGCAATGCACTAATATCCGGTTCATGAGGCTGTGCCATCAATGGATCACGTAAAAAAATAATCAAATCCATATCATTTTGCGCGACCATCGCACCAATCTGCTGATCTCCACCTAATGGGCCTGATAGATAACGATGGATTTTCAAATTCGTATGTTCCATAATACGCATACCTGTAGTACCGGTAGAATATAATTGATGCCCGTCAAAAACATTTTCATATGCAATCACAAAGTTGACCATCTCATCTTTTTTGCGGTCATGGGCAATAAAAGCGATATTAAACATCGAAATCTCCCCTATACTTCTGTATTATTCAAATTAATCGATAAAACGCTCAAATCCATACACCATACCGCTATATTCCATTACTTTCTGAATACCTAGCTTCACGCCTGGCATATAGCTAGAACGCTCATACGAATCATTACGGATTTTGAGTGATTCTCCAGCACCGCCAAAAATCACTTCTTGTTGAGCAAATACGCCTGGCAAACGGACACTGTGAATACGGAATCCATCATATTCTCCGCCCCGAGCGCCTTGTATATTCTCTTTTTCATTAGGGTTACCTTGTTTGATCGGTTGACGAACTTCTGAGATCATTTCTGCTGTTTTGACAGCTGTACCGGAAGGAGCATCTAATTTCTGATCTCCATGATATTCAATAATCTCTACATTTGGAAAATGCTTCGCCGCTTGCGTTGCAAAACGCATCATCAAAATAGCTCCAATCGAGAAGTTCGGAGCAATCAGTCCGCCTAGACCGGCTGTCTGGCATTTCTGATCTAATTCTTGTATTTGCTCCGGTGTATATCCTGTAGTACCCATAACCGGACGAACCCCTGCTTCAATCGCTAACAACGCATGTTCATAAGCAAATTCAGGTGTTGTGAAATCCACCAGTACATCTGCTGGATAATCTGCTAATGCTTGCTTCAGATCAGCCACTACTTCTATATTAGCTGTCGGCATGCCAACCAACTGACCTGCATCTTTCCCGGCATCAGAACGCCCGATCGCTGCGGCTAATTCTAACTGTTTGTCACCTAGTACTAATTTTACAACCTCTTTACCCATACGACCGCCTGCTCCGGCGACAATTACTTTAATCAATGTTGTCATCATAGACTCCTTTTACTTGGGAATAGATTTCTTGCACTTATTTTTCTTTCGTATTATTTTCTTCTATACGTGTCCAGCGATCTTTATCGCGTGTATTAAATTTATGCATTACTTGATTGTGTGCTTGTGTCAGATCAATTCCTAGTGAATTGGCAAAACACATCGTAATAAATAAAATATCACCAAGTTCCAGTTCAATCGAATTGTCATCTTCATCATTTTTTTTAGGTTTTTCGCCAAATGAATGATTGACTTCACGCGCCAATTCCCCTACTTCTTCAGACATGCGCGCTAACATTGCAAGTGGTGAAAAATAGCCTTCTTTAAATTGCGAGATATACGCATCAACTTCACGTTGCATTTCTGCTAAAGATTTCTCTGTCATTAATTATAGCCTCCATTGCACATTTTCAATCTTATGTACCTTTTATACCCAACAAATAAACGGTATTCATTGTTACTACAATGTTATCCTAAAGCGATTTTGAACACAAATCAATATTTTCAATATTTATTCACTTGCTTATTTTTATAACTTTTATGCAATTATGCATAAAAAAATGTATACTATTAAAGGTTAGTTTATTTTACGGAGGTATCGGCGATGTCGAAGCACAAATATTGGAATCAGCTCAGATTGATTATTCCGATCATATTCGGAGCCAGCGTGTATGCATTTGGTTTGTTGTATTTTATTATTCCCAACACCTTGATGGAAGGTGGAGTTACAGGAATTACAGTGCTTTTGAATTATGCGTTTGGTATATCGCCCTCCTTATCTACATTAATTCTCAATATTCCTTTATTTTTAATTGGGCTCAAATTGCTAGGTAAACGTCAAATGATTTATACCGGAGTCGGAATCGCTTCGCTTACCTTTTTTTTATGGTTATTTGAACGAATGATCAAAATAGGCTGGATTGGTACATTTCAGACCAAAAATGATTATATTTTAGCTGCTTTGTATGCTGGGGTAACGTTAGGTACAGGGCTGGGAATTGTTTTCCGCTTTGGTGGGACTACAGGTGGTTCGGATATTATTGCACGTATTCTTCATTTGAAGTTCGGCTGGAGTATGGGACAGATTATGCTTGTGATTGATATTGTGATTATAGGCTCGTCGTTATTTTTTATTAGCAAAGAATTAGTATTGTACACATTAGTGACTGTCTATATTGCTTCGAAATTAATAGATTTTATTCAAGATGGTGCTTATTCCGGAAAAGCATTTACGATTATTAGCGATCATGCTGGTGAAATTGCTGAAATTATTATGAAAGAACTGGATCGAGGAGTAACTTTGATTCCTGCAATCGGCGCCTACTCCAAGCATGCCAAAGAAATTGCGTATTGCGTTGTATCCAGACAAGAGATTCGACGTGTACAAATGATTGTACGCTCTATTGATCCACGTGCTTTTATGATTATTAATGAAGTCAATGATGTGCATGGCGAAGGATTTCGTGAAGATAGCTGAGTTGGTAAAATTGAAGTAAACGAAATATTCGCTTTTGCATCATCCACTCTAGCAACATCGCTGTTGTCATCGTCGCTGTTGTAAACGAACACTTTGCTTAACTGCTTAGCAGTCGGTATTCGTTTACAACAGCGAGCGATTCGCTCTCCAGAACAATGATTTTACTTACGCTACGCTATGTTGTGAAGTGCTATATGTTTCTTTTCATAGATAAAAAGAAACACAATCCTTTTTAAGGTTTGTGTTTCTTTTGTTAAATATACTATTTTAGTGAATCTTTGTAACGTGTTCTTACATTTGCAGGTTTTTTCAACTTCTACAGATATGCAAAAGTCTATTAATCAAACGACCTTATTTTATGGGCTTGCCGTAATGCTAATGATCCAGCTAATGCAGATACAAAAGTTAGCACCACTGTGAAATTACGGACTTGATCTAGACGTTCGACTAAAAGTGGAGTCAGCCACGGATAGATATGTTGTGAATAATCCATATAATCGTTAAGTAATGTCCATGCCAGAGCGATCACAAGATATTTCCAACCAAAAACAAAAAAACGAACAAATAACAGCGATTCTATTGCCATAGTCAAATGTGAAGCGGTTAACATCCAATCTTGCCAGTATAATGGATCACCTAATGCTACGCCCCAGAAGATCATAACGACTGCCCAGACCCCGTATTTAACAGAAGTGACAACAGCCAGTGCTTCAAATAATTTACGAATAACAATCAGCCATTGCTGCTTGGGTGGATATAAAATAAAAGCTAATGCTACTGTAAAAAATAAACTTGCGGTTGGACTATCAGGTACAAAGATAATCATCCAGGTTGGCTTGATCTCTAATGTGTATTCCAACTGTAATCCATACCATATGTATCCATACACTGTTCCTATCGCATTACAGATAAGCAGTAACCATAACACTCTACGATCGGTTAACAGCGCTTTACTCCACAATAATGAAATCGACATAAACATTCCCCTTTATCTATTACCACTCTGCTGTATTCTTGGTTAGCCACGAATCTATATCATTTTAATAGGATGTCTAATTACACGCAAGTGCTATGAAATTTTTATCATTTATGAATACGCACAAAAAAGCCTGCCTGATATAGGCAGACTCCGCCGGCTAGTATACATTGCCTTTTATAATCAAATTCCGTTTCTTCCTAAACGTCCGACAACGGCATCCATACGACTTCTGATGATTCTGCTTGTTACGCTTACAAACAGATATTGAGCATCATACACTTTTGGCATTAAAACGATAATGATTTGCGTTCAACGATTTCGACAACAGGCTCTAACACTACAACCGCAGAAGCTAACGTACGCAATTCATTCGTTAAACGTTGAAAAGCATCTTCGTCTCTTTCTGCAAGTGCTTGATCAATCAATAAGTGTAATTCATTCATACGATGCTCACGTAGTACTTGATCCCATACCATTTCAGCCGCTAGTCCCAGCATAACTTCATAGGTTACTTTCATCTTGTACATAGGGCGCACCTCCATAATGCTATTTCATGGATTCCTGAACTCTGCTCCTTTGTCCACATAACTCTGTGTTGTACGTGCCATCCGCTCTAAATCTTGTTCGGTTAGCTCTCGTATAACGCGTGCCGGTGAACCTAAAGAAAGAGTATAAGGTGGTATTATTGTGTTCTCAGTGACAAGTGAACCTGCACCAATCAATGCATACTCTCCAATATCAGCGCCGTTCAGAATAATAGCTCCCATTCCAATAAGAGAACCTTTACCTATTCGGCAACCATGTACGATAGCGGAGTGTCCGACAGAGACATCATCTTCGATCCATAACGGATGTTTCTCATGTACATGTCCTACAACTAAATCTTGAATATTGCAGCGTTCCCCAATGATGACTGGAGCTAGATCGCCACGCAGTACAGCATTGAACCAGATACTGCTATCTTTGCTAGCAGTCACATTACCAATTAATTTGGCACCTTCTGCAACAAAAACACTGGGATCGATATTCGGTAGTTGATTATGATAAGGCAATAACATGTGATTAACCCCTTAATGGCATTTAACCAATTTATTTGTAAGCGCATCACTTATTATACAAAAAAATAAAATAAAAAATAACCCGTCAAAAGAAGGGTTATTCTAAATGCTGGATATTGTTGTACAAAATCGTAGTCCATTCCTGTTCGGTACGCTCCAAAATCGTCAACGACAGATTACCTATTCGCTCGGTATGAGCCTCTTTTAACAGGAGAGTAAACAGTTGAGACAGAAATCCGCCATGACTAACCACTAGAATATTTTGCTCAGGATATTGCTCTATCGTCTGATTCAAAAATTCCATACCCCGGGCTTGAATATCTTCTATTTTTTCTTGACCTAGTTCTAATGTCTCCCAATCTGTACCCCACTTTTCTTCGCGCTCTTGCCATGTTAATCCTTCAACTTGTCCAAAAGCACGTTCTTTTAAACGTTGATCTGGTTCCAAAAGTGGAATATGTAACCGATCTGCTATAATTTGAGCGGTCTCTTGTGCGCGGGATAATTCACTAGCCACTATAAAATCCCATGATATAGCTTCACTTTCTGTAGCCAAACGTTCTGCTAATCGTCTCGCTTGACTTCTGCCTTCATCATTTAATGGAATATCGCTATGTCCTTGAATACGTCCCAAAGCATTCCAATCGGTTAGTCCATGTCTGATTAATCCTATACGCATCGATAAATATCCTACTTTCTATTGATATTGAATATAAAAGTGATACAAATGAATAATCTATACTACCACAGTTTGCACCTATTCCAAACAAAAAAGCAGTTCACAATCTCCATGTTCCGTTCATGGATACGATTGTGAACTGCTCTGATACCTATCAATTATGAATGACGTGCTTTGGCAAGCCATCGTAATGAAAGTAATGCTAGCATCATACCTACTACTGATAAAATCATCCAGTATTGAGGATGACTTGGACTCATAGGAATAACCAAAGGATCGATCAGACCGCGCTCAGAGCCTACAAAATGTAACGAAGAATTCGCTACTGTTGCATTATCGCTTGTAGCAATCGCTGTAGGTACAATCCCTGATACACGCTCTTGTGCTGCATCCCGATCGAATGTTCCTGAGAAATCGAGTGTTAGATATAATGAACTACATACAAATATAGCAAACAAGCAGAGAATCCAGGCCGATAAACGACGGCGGAACAAACGCAATATAGGTCCATGCTTACGATCAGTCTGTAACACCCATGGAGATTCAGCGTAAATACGATCCATAACTGTAAGGTTTATTTTTTCTGCCTCAGCAGTCATTATCAGCTCAGAAGCTTTGTCTTCTTCCACCTGAGCCTGAATTAAATCATAACTTTCCTGCCATATTTGAAATTCCGCCGCACAAGCCGGACACTGTTCTATATGACGGTCAAGTGCCTGGCGGCGCGAATCATTTTTCGGAAGATCATGATATATCCCGAATAACTCTTCGGCCTCTCTGCAATTCATTTTCTTTTCATCCCTTCAATAGGCTCATCATAGACCGAATCATAGAAGTACGGTTCTAACCGAACTTTTACACTCGCTCTTGCCCGGAACAAAAGAGACTTGACGGAGCTTACACTCTGAGAAAGAATTTCAGCGATTTCCTGATAATCCATCTGGTCATATTCGCGGAGGATCAATGCAGATCTTTGCTTTTCAGGTAAAAGATCAATTGCTTCACGTACCATCTGTACACGTTCGTTACGCAATGCAGCTTGTTCTGGCACCATGCTGTTCGGTGCTAAAGGAACAAAACCACTTTCTTCGAGTGGTACACTGC
Organism: Paenibacillus kyungheensis; assembly: GCF_028606985.1. Taxonomy (NCBI): domain Bacteria; kingdom Bacillati; phylum Bacillota; class Bacilli; order Caryophanales; family Paenibacillaceae; genus Paenibacillus; species Paenibacillus kyungheensis. The sequence goes on from NZ_CP117416.1 coordinate 3,284,897, forward strand.
CATTTTTTTGTTTGCGCAGTTCACTAAGTACGGTATTGCGTGCAATTGTATATAACCATGTCGAGAACGAAGCATCTACTTCCCGGAAGGAATGAAGGCTTTTGTAAGCCTTGTAGAACGTCTCTGAACATAAATCTTCTGCCATCATCTCGAGATTGGAGTTTTTAAGCATATGATATACAAATGCCAAAATTTTGCGCTGATAACGACGCATCAGCTCTGAATATAACTCCACGTCACCGTTTTTAATTTCCTGAATCAACAGGGAATCATCTGTCATTCTAATGCGACCCTCCTCGTTGCTGCCGCCGCATCTTTCCGTTCCTTGTATATTAAGTAATACCGAAACGGACGGCAAAAGTTGCGGTAGAAAACGAATTTCCCACAACTTTACAACAACTTCTCTAGTTTAAAATGGATTTGAAATGATAAAACTACGAATGTGACTAAACTGCAATATAATAAGCGATGAATTATCGTTAGTTGGTACGATTGAGAGAGCTTTATTTAATAAAATAAGTCTCAGAAAAATGTCCTTTTGTATCCTATCTAATTATCAGACGGAGTACAAACAAAAAAGGTTGCTGATTTTAGAAAAAAAATTTAAAAATTCATTATTCTTTTTGAAGCTCGATTGCAAGATGGACAAAGAGGATGTTGTGAAGGTGATACATTCCCTTGATTTTGCTGTATCTATGCTTCTTTATGTAGGTCTCCTTTTGACTATAAATCATTATCGGTTAGAGATAGATATTTTATGAAGTTATTTAGCAAGGGAATTAAAATAAATCTAAAACATTTAATAAAAAAAGACTGCTGATTTTCAGCAATCTTTTTTGTAATAATTATTTTGAATATTCACTTACTTCAAAAGTAAGAACTTTATTAAAAATGATATAGTCTTTCCGACTAGTAAAAGGCCCTTTATTATTATCATGTTTATCTATAGCATATACTGCTTTCCCTGTTCCTGCTTCTTTCAATTCATACCATGTAATGAAATCCTGTACTTCAGCGCTAGTTAGATCAAACTCTTTTTCAAGACCTGTATCCAAAGTTACTACTAGAAGAGCACGTTTACCACTTGGTTGAGGTGAAGTAGTTGGTTCTTCCGGCGTTGTTGGTGTAGGATCTTCTGATGGTGCTGGGATAGTTTCATCGGGAGTTGTAGGTACAGGTGTATTGGGATCAAGAAAGATGCCTGTAGCATCTATATCTATAGCATCTAAAGTTAAGTCTAGCTCATATTTCCCACTTGTTTGTTTACTAATCTCTACAATATGGAATCCCTTACTTAATCCTTGTTTTTCATAAGTCAAAGCTTGGTTTGTATCTGATGAAGCTGTTTGTGCATATTTTTCTGATACTCCATCTATAGTTACTAATAAATTATCCGTATAGCCAGAATAAGCTGAGCTGATAATTCTAAACTTTGTTCCTTCAAACTTTATAATAATCTTATCATTGAGTTGCTTGTTTGTTGAATTATGTCTTGAACCCAAATAATATTCTGATCTATTAAGTACACTCCATCCACTTCCAACATATTGAATATTACTATTCTTATCATCTATTCTTTGCCAACCTTCTTCTGGTGCCTTTAAAACCTGCCCTAATGTAGCAGCATAAGTGTAGTTAGGCAAAGCGAAACAAAATACTACAACAAATAATAAAGCTAATTTTTTCATATGTATTTCCCCCTAAATTTTTATTAACTTCTTTAATATACCCTAAAAAGAATCTAATTATCTATAGTTAACACAAATTAAATGCTACTTTTTTCCCAATGCCAAAGACTCAAATATCCTTTAGCAGGTACAGGATTTTGCAATCTTTTCATTTGATCCAATTCCCACGCGTAACGGCCTTCCGTATAATCCCCTACTTGTTCTTCAAAATCTGTAATTGATCTCATTCTTCCTGCCGATTCTAGAATTACCTGATCTTCCTGTGTAAAAGACTGCCAGCAATCGATTAACATTCCTGTGGCAATAATAGCTCCTGTCGGAAGATCACCTGGCGTCATATATCCATGCTTGGTCAATATGATTTTTATAGCTGGATCTTCACAAGCTTTTTTATCTATGGCTTTGCCAGCATGAATCGCTATTTCTCCGCGATGTTTGGTTGCCCAACTACGAGTTTCAAATCTTTTTTCTCCGATAGCAATCAATGTTGCCCATGGTTGTCTGATCGTGACTGCTCTCATCTTTGCCTCCTGTTACGATAAATATTCATATATAATCTGATAACTGTAGTCCATAGGAATTGTAAGATAGATTAGATCATTCTACATCAGACACTCCCTGACTATTATATTCAATCTTATCGTCTATATACAATCTTGTTCAAAGATCGTTTCTTATAGTGTATGTATTTGGGGTATAACAAAGTATTAACTATCCATTTTACTGTAGTCTTACGATATCAAAATACAAAAAGAAACCGCTAACATAAGTTAGCGGTTTGTTCCCACCTAAGAAGGGGGAGCTAGTATTGGATAGGAGTGGAGAGAAACCATACTGTACTTTCAGTATACTGTATACGCTTTCATTCTGTCAACACTCTTAGCTAATATTTTCATAATTTCCTAAAAATAATTTAAAAATCCATATTTGGAAGCCAGTTTACTGTGAGATGTAGACTGGTTTCCTTAATATTTTACTTTTGATGTTTCGATTATTCGCTGAACAAATGGTTGCTCTTACTACTTATACAAACACACTGTATTGTTGATCTTGAAGCATAATCTTCGCTTTTTCCATATCGTGTTCTTGTCTAAATGATAACCGCATAACGCCCGGTACATCTTCTCGGCTCTCTACGATCTGAACATTGCTAATATTGATACCTTGATTACCGATTTCCGTCGTGATTTTGCCTATGATCCCTGGATGATCGGGAACTTCCAAATATAGATCATATAACGAAGCAATCATGCCTTTGCGGCGTTCAGGCAATTGATCTCGAAAAGCACCGGCTTTTTCAAATTGTTCTTCAATGCCACGAGAATCTTGTTGACGTAATAGCTCGATAAATTCAGCTATCCCACTATTCCAATCTTCTAGCAAAGACAAGATAATCTGCCGATTATTGAGCAAAATATCGCGCCAGACGATCGGATCACTTGAAGCGATACGTGTGATATCACGAAATCCACCTGCGGCTAACATACGATATAATGGATTTTCTTGATTGTACTGACGAATCTGATTGACCAGTGCTACAGCAATCACATGTGGTAAATGACTAATGGCTCCCACAATCTCATCGTGCATCACAGGTTCTACTTTTACAATCTGTGCTCTTGTTGTCTGCTCTATCAGATTCCCTAATCGGTCTACAACGTCCTGTGGTACGTTTTCAGGAGGAGTCAGTACATAATATGCATTTTCAAATAAAAGCGCTGAAGCCGCTCCTACTCCTGCTCGTTCTGAACCCGCCATAGGATGGCCACCTATAAAATAAACGGAATCTAGATTCAATTGTGCAGCATGAGCAATAACAGATGCTTTGGTACTACCTACGTCTGTAATAATGCAACCTTGTTTCAGAGGTAAATGGCTTAATTTATCCAAATAAGTACCGATCAGACTCACAGGCACACATAAAAAAATAAAGTCGGCATCCAGTGCCGCCTCTTCGATCGAAAGTGTAGCATGGTCAACAACTTCCCGTTCTTGATACGTATGTATTAATTCCGGGAGGTGCGTGTAGCCCGTTACATATAGATCAGGCTTGCCTTTAAAACATAGTGCAAGCGAGCCACCAATCAGCCCTACACCGAAAATTGCAATTTTAGTTGTCATCACATATCCCACTCATTCTTTATCTGATATCAAGTATGATCAATATCAGGACCATGTCTGCTTATCGTTACAAAAGTTGGCATAGATCCTGATATTGTTATACTTGCACTTACGAAGTTACACTGTTGTTGATTGCTCTTGCATAGATTCTTCTAATGCACGAATAAAGATTTCATTTTCACGTGCTGTTCCGACAGTAACACGAATGTACGTTGGGTATTTCTGATGCCCTGCACGTACAATAACGCCGCGACGCAGCATCGATTGGAATATTTCCAGTGCTTGATGCTTCACATCTACCATAATGAAATTAGTCTGTGACGGGAAGTAATGAAGTCCTAGACGATCAAATTCTGCTGTTAAATATTGAATGCCTTCTTTGTTTTTATCATGACATTCTTGAACAAAATGTTGATCTGCTAATGCTTGACGTGCCGCAGCTTGACCAATTCGAGACGTATTGAACGGTTCACGTACTTGGTTGATCAACTTGATCACATCAGCATGACCTACACCATAACCAATACGAAGCGCAGCCAGACCATAAATTTTGGAGAATGTACGCAAAATGACGACATTTGTATATTTTTCTAGTAACTTAAGACTTTGCGGGTAAGCCGCATCTGTTACATATTCATAGTAAGCTTCATCCAGAACAACCATTACACTACTCGGAACCTGTTCCAAAAAGCCGATTAATTCTTCATGCGATACAATCGTACCTGTTGGATTATTGGGATTACACACCCAGATAATTTTAGTACGTCCATTGACTTGCGCCATCATACCTTCTAGATCGTGTACACCGTCTTTTAAAGGCACTTCATGGACAAGTGCGCCTTCGATATCGGCATTGCTTTTATATACCGAAAACGTCTGATCTGCCATAATAGTCTCATCACCCGGCTCTAAAAAAGCACGTGTAATCAAAGCAATAATTTCATCTGAACCACAACCAAAAATAATCTGATTCGGTTCAACACCCAAATGTGCACCTAGCTGTGCTGTTAATTCTACAGCTCCACCATCAGGATAAATATGTAGCTGAGTTAATTCTTTAGCAATCGCTTCTTGTACTGATGGAGCAGAACCGTAAGGATTTTCGTTAGATGCTAATTTGATCACTTCACTTAGACCGAGCTCACGTTTAACTTCTTCTAAAGGTTTACCTGGTTGGTATACAGGAATGTTAACAATACGAGATTTAGGCTTCATTCTTTTTAACTCCTTCATGTAAAAGTTGGAGCCGCTATGATAGGGCTCCATCTTTATTAATATAGTAATTTTTTATTCTTTTAATTCTGCCACAAATTTGCGAATTTGCAATAATCCTTCGATTTTGCGTTCAGGATTGGTTAAAAGAGGAATTTGTGATTCGATCTGACGTACAATCGCACTACCTACTACCACGCCATCACAGAATTTAGAAAATTCTCTTACTTGTTCGCTACTCGAAATCCCAAATCCAACGGCTACTGGAAGATCGGTATTGCTTTTCACATCGCGGATAAATTGCTCTACATTATTATGAAACGAAGCTCGTTCTCCGGTTACTCCCAGTGAAGATACGCAATATACGAATCCTTGAGCACCATCTAGAATCGCTGCGATTCGGTCATTGGATGTAGGAGCTACAAGAGGAATCAAGCTCACACCTGCTGCTTTGGCACGTTCTCTCATTTCACCAGACTCTTCAACAGGTAGATCAGGAATAATCATCCCGCTGATCCCATGAGCTTGCATCGTTTCAAAAAAAGTATCCAATCCAAATTGCAATATCGGATTATAATACGTAAACAAAATAAATGGCATTTCTACTCCGCGCTGACGTGCTCCATCTGCTACTTCTAGACAAGTATGAATCGTCACCTGATGAGTAAGCGCACGCTGAGAAGCACGCTGAATTACAGGTCCATCTGCTAGTGGATCGGAATAAGGTACTCCTAACTCCAAAATATCGGCTCCAGCCGCTTCCATTTCTACAATAATATCAATAGTAGTCTGTGGATCAGGATCACCTACTGTAAGAAAAGGAATTAAAGCTGTTTTGCCTTCTTCTTTTAGGCGGGCAAACGTAGCATCCATACGATTCTGACTTTGATCGGTCATGCTCATTGTACGCCCTCCTCATACTGCATAATGGACTCTACATCTTTGTCGCCACGACCAGACAGGCAGATCACTAGAAGTTGATCACTGCTCATATCTTTTGCGATTTTGACTACATGCGCAATCGCATGCGAAGATTCTAAAGCAGGAATAATACCTTCGGTACGGCAAAGTAATTTCAAAGCATCCAAAGCTTCTGCATCGGTTACAGGCACATACTGTACACGCTTGATGTCTTTTAGATAAGAGTGTTCAGGGCCTACTCCCGGATAATCGAGACCGGCTGAGATCGAATGTGCAGGTTGAACCTGTCCGTATTCATCTTGCAATAGATAACTCATCGATCCTTGAAAAACACCTTTGGTTCCCAGACTCATCGTTGCTGCATGTAGAGGTGTATCAATACCTCGTCCAGCGGCTTCGACACCGATCAGGTTAACATCTGTATCTTCTATAAACGGGTAAAACATACCGATTGCATTACTACCGCCTCCGATACAAGCAACAACTGTATCTGGTAAACGATTTTCGATGTCTAAAATTTGACGGCGTGTCTCGTCTCCAATAATGCGTTGGAAATTACGTACCATCATTGGATATGGATGAGGCCCTACTGCTGAACCTAGGATATAAAATGTATCTTCTACATTACTTACCCAGTAGCGTAATGCTTCATTTCCAGCATCTTTAAGGGTCATTGTACCCGAAGTAACGGGAACCACTTCTGCTCCTAACAATTTCATCCGAAATACATTTAACTGCTGACGACGAATATCTTCTTCGCCCATAAATACTTTACATTCAAGCCCGAACAATGCCGCTACAGTAGCTGTAGCTACACCATGTTGACCTGCACCCGTTTCAGCAATCACTTTCTTTTTCCCTGTGCGCTTAGCGAGTAACCCTTGAGCAAGTGCGTTATTGATTTTATGAGCCCCTGTATGATTCAAATCTTCACGTTTTAGATAGATTTTAGGGCCGCCCAATTCTTCGCTCAACCGTTGTGCATAATATAATGGTGTTTCCCGTCCAGAATATTCTTTAAGCAAATATTTGAGTTCTGTCTGAAATTCTTCATCTTCTGCATATTGATAATAAGATTGTTCCAATTCGATAAGTGCATTCATCAGAGTCTCAGGCACATATCTTCCTCCAAAATCGCCGAAACGTCCTTTTGCATCTGGTAATGTAGTCATTATGCCTTCACCCTTTCTACAAATGTTGTTATTTTCGTGATGTCTTTCATTCCGTCCGTTTCTACTCCACTTGATACATCGACGCCTTCAAGCGAATGATGATGGAGCAGAGATGATACATTGTCTGGTGTTAATCCTCCAGCAACAAGCAATGGAATATTATGTGTAACTGTCCACTGATGATAAGGTTCTATTTGGTCCCAGGCAAACGTTTTACCTGAACCTCCTCCATATAGAGGATCATACGTATCTAATAAAAAGGCATCGACAACGCCTTGATAAGGTAAAAGTTGTTGTTCTACAGATTGTTGTTGTGCTGTATTTGTCAGTGAAATCACTTTGAATACCTGCTTCTGCAATTGCTCTTGAATCTGTCTGCACAGTTCAGGAGACTCTTGACCATGAAGCTGGATCACATCAAGTGGTGCTACCTCAACGATATCTTTTAATTCATCCAATGTCGGATTTACAAACACACCGACACTTTGAGGAACTGTATCGTTTTGCCATTGATGCAACGTTTTGATCAGCATAGCTGCTTGATCACGATTCACTTGACGCTTGCTTGTAGCAAAAACGAAACCGATGTAATCAATCGGTAATTGTATCATAGATTTTAGCACTTCAACGCTTTGAAGTCCACAAATTTTTACGTATTTTTTTTCGCTGTTACTTTGCTCAGTGGATGATTGTTGAGCTTTATTCATGTGTGCTTTTGGAATCATTGAAGTTGGCAGTTTTGGTAGGTTCCATAAGCGTTGTTACAGCGTTACGGATATCGTCTTTACGCATAAAGTACTCTCCAACCAATACGCCTTTAGCTCCTGCACCTGATAAATAAATCATATCATCCACTCCAGAAATTCCACTTTCACTGATCAAAGGAACATTGGCTGGAACGAGATTAATCAGTTCAACCGTAGTCGCAAGTGATGTCTCAAATGTTTTGAGATTGCGATTATTTACACCAATTAATCCATGTTCAGCGGCTCCTTTAATTTGTAATACGGTCGCTAGTTCTTCGCGATCATGTACTTCAATCAATACATCCAGTCCAATAGATAATGCCAGATCAAAAAACGATTGTAATTGTTCTGGTGTCAAAATAGCTGCGATTAACAAAATAGCATCTGCACCGATTAAGCGTGCTTCATAAATCTGCACCTCATCAATAATAAAGTCTTTACGCAGTAACGGAAGCTGTACTGCATGGTGAATAGCGGTTAAGTATTCTTTATTTCCCTGGAAATAATCGACATCTGTTAATACAGAGATACAATCTGCCCCTGCATCTTCATACGCTTTAGCAATTTCAACAGGATCAAAGTCCGGACGAATCAATCCTTTCGATGGCGAAGCTTTTTTCACTTCAGCAATCAATCCCATCGAATGATGAGGATGTTGGATTAATGCTTTTCGAAAACCTTTTGTTGCAGGTAAAGTTTTAATCTGCTCTTTGGCTTGTTCTACCGAAAATGACTTTTTCAATTGTTCAACTTCCTGTTGTTTGGTTACTACAATACGATCAAGATACATGGCTTAATCCCTCCGTTGTGTCTATTAATTGTTGTAACTTATGAGCAGCAGCTCCTGAATCGATAGCTTGAGCTGCTATAACGGCTCCTTGCGCAAGTGAATCGGCCTGACCTGAAAGGTAGATACAGGCTGCACTATTTGCGACTACGACATCACGATAAGCACTTTCTTCTCCGCGCAGTACACTGCGAATAATATCAGCATTTTCCATAGCGTCTCCGCCTAATGTATGTTCTATTGGATGTGTAGGTAGACCAAAATCTGCCGGGCTAATCTCATAGGTGTGTACTTGACCATCTTTTAGCTCTGCTACTCTTGTAGGGGCAGATATACTAATTTCATCAAGTCCATCCAGACTAGCTACAACCAGTGCACGCTTCAATCCTAGTAAATGAAGTGTATGGGCTACTGTCTCAATCTTACTAATATCGTACAACCCAATCAACTGACGGTCGGCTCCGGCTGGATTCGTTAAAGGCCCTAACATATTAAAGACCGTACGCACCCCTAACTCACGACGTGTAGCAGCGGCATACTTCATAGATGGATGAAACACTTGCGCAAACATAAAGCAAATACCGATATCTTCCAAACATGCAGCCGCTTGCTCGGGATTTAGCGTAATATTCACACCGAGAGCTTCTAATACATCTGCACTTCCTGCTTTCCCAGAAGCAGATCGATTACCATGCTTGGCAACACGTACACCGATAGAAGAAGCAATAATCGCAGATACCGTTGAAATATTAAATTTATGAATCCCCGAGCCACCTGTTCCGCAAGTATCTAACAACCCATCTGATAATACAGGAACACTACCTCCATTAGTACGCATCGCTTCTGCTAGACCCGTAATTTCTTCTACTGTTTCTCCTTTGATTCGAAGAGCTGTCAGTAAGCCTCCGATTTGAGAAGGAGTAGCAATACCGCTCATAATTACATTCATCACTTGACTCGACTGTTCGCGTGTTAAGTGCTTGCCTTCAATAATGGTAGCAATTGCTTGTTGCATCAGTTCATTTCCAACCATCTCTGTCTCTCCTTTACCTCTTTTATCTTTATCTATTTATTTACAAGGATGTTTAACGATCATATCCGTACATGTAATCTTGATTGATTTCAGACTCGTTTTCTTGCTCTTTTGGTAAAAACATCGCTTCAGCAACACGAATCGATTTGAGCATTCCTTTAGCTTTGTTCACTGTTTCTTCGTATTCTTTTTCTGGAACCGAATCCCAGACGATACCTGCTCCTGCTTGTACATAAGCTTTCCCGTTTTTGAAAATAATCGTTCGAATCGTAATACAAGCATCCATATTGCCGGAGAATCCTAGATAACCGATTGCTCCTGCATAAGCACCACGTGCTTCATTTTCGATTTCAGCAATAATTTCCATCGCTCTTAATTTCGGTGCACCAGATACGGTTCCAGCAGGCAGACAGGATAAGAACGCATCGAAAAAGTCTTTATCTTTGTGCAATGTACCTGATACGCCAGATACAATATGCATCACATGGGAATACCGTTCGATTTCCATAAATGTATCTGTTTTGACACTTCCGAATTCAGATACTCGTCCTAGATCGTTACGACCGAGATCGACTAACATTAGATGTTCTGCACGTTCTTTCTCGTCTTGAAGCAATTCTTCAGCTAATGCTTGGTCTTCGGCTTCTGTCTGACCACGAGGACGCGTTCCGGCGATAGGACGTGCCTCTAAGCGATCTCCTGCTACTTTTACAAGTGCTTCTGGCGATGTACCTACAATAATCTCATCATCCATTTTCAAATAATACATATACGGTGATGGATTCATTGTGCGTAATACACGATATACTTCAAGCGGCGATACTTCTGTCTCAATATGAAACCGTTGAGATAAAACCACTTGAAAAATATCACCAGCACGAATATATTCTTTTGCCCGATCTACACCGTCCAAATATTCTTCTTTGGTCATATTGGATTGAATTTCGCCCATCTCTACATCTTCTGATACCGGGCTACGTCCCATCGTACTGATAGAAGGCTGCGTTTTTAATAAATCTTCTGTCGCTTCTAGCTTACGGCTCGCTTTGATATAAGCTTCACGAATTTGTTGTTCTGTAGCGTTATCCGGCACATGCACATTACCAACTAACAAAATATGTTGTTTTACATGGTCAAATACCACAATCTGATCACAGAACATAAATTGAATATCATCCATCTGCATATCATCTATCCGATGAGCAGGTAATTTTTCATAATACTGTTGTAGATCATAGCCGAAAAATCCGATCGCTCCGCCTGTAAATGGAGGCAATCCATCTACTTTGGGACTACGGTAACGTTGCAATAATGTTTTGAGTTGTTCAATAGGCTTGCCTGCTAATTCGGCTTCCTGACCGTTGATTTCAAGTTTGATTCTGCCCTTTTTGCCAGAGATCAGAAGAAATGGATCACTACCGATAAACGAATATCGCGCCCATTTACTACCGCCTTCTACACTTTCCAGTAGAAAGGCACGCTTATGATCAGCATAACGTTGAAAAATCCGAATCGGGGTCTCCATATCGCCTAGCAAACGTTTGACAATAGGAATCAAATTATATTCTTTCGATGTTGCAATCACTTGTTCAATATTGGGCTGAATCATAGTATTCGCTCCTCAGATTTGTATTTTGGGTACTAAAAAAGCCTTCACGCGTGTCGACGCATGAAGGCTGCAATAGACGTACAAAATGTACAAATGTCAGAATCGATTACTTGGGATTCCGGCAGAATCGAAGTATTCCCACTACAAATAGTACAAAGAAATAAGTAAACAGATATTATACATCTGCATACTGATATTCATCATCTGTCAGCTATCTAGTTAGCACCACTTTGATATGATTACCCATTTATGATAACAGTGATACACTCTTGTATCTCTCGTTATATCCATCATTCTGATAATCATCATTTTAGGTGATACTTACGATTGTGCTATACAGATACTTCTATTGTCTATTTCTAGCTGTACCACGTTATACTGCTTGAAACGTCTTCGCTATTGTCTTCCTGCTGGCACACGATCCGAATTGAATAACATACAGTGTCTTCACACTTATGGATCAATCCGCTCTGCCCGCCGACAAGGCTTACGTTTCATTCTCATCTATACTCTTCTCTACCTCTACTTGCATCTCAGCTCATTACACGGCTCTTACTATTTATCTTAACGACTACTATACAGCAAAAGAAACGTCTAACGCAACCCTTACATCCTATCCCTATTCTGAAATGACTAAATCTGGACGTAATCGCTTGGCTTCGTTTAAATAAACATGTTTGATTTCTTGTTGTGATTTTGTCGTATTTACTTGAATCATCAGTCGGATACATTTAGGTAAGCTGTTCTGTACTGCTGCTTCCACCGCACACATTAAAGGAACCATATTCCAACCTTCCATTTCACGAATCGCTAATGCTGGAAAAATAGCATCCAGATCAGGTGTCATCGTAATCCAGATACAGCTGATATCTTCAGGTTCAAATTGATTACGGCCTACAATCTCCTTCAGCAATACTACGGTTTCATCCAATATTTCCTGTTTGTCATTATTGATTACTGTAGTAGCCCCACGAATTCCTCGATTGTACATCGTTTACACCTCTTCCTTTAATTGCTCGACTACACGGCGTACCAGATCATAATCAACATTGTGATTGATCTCTACAACACCAATCGATTTGGGAACGATAAATGTCATTGATCCTTCTTGAAATTTTTTATCATGCATCATCGCTTCCATAATCCGATCAGTATCCAGACGTTCAGGCAATACAGTAGGCAGTCCAAGTGCTGTTAACATACGACGTGTCGTATCCACCAGACCGGGTTCTCCACCTAATTGTTCACCGATCAGCGCAGAACCGACCATACCAATAGAGATCGCTTCTCCATGAATAATCTCACCATATCCTGCTACCGCTTCAATAGCATGTCCTATAGTGTGTCCTAGATTAAGAATTGCTCGTAGATCATTTTCGCGTTCATCACGTGAAACGACGATTGCTTTGATCGAACATCCTTTTTCCAATCCATAACCCATCACTGTCATGTCTACAGATTTCAATTCTTCAGCATGCTCCAGACACCAATAAGCAAATTCTTTATCCCAGATTAAACCATGCTTCACCATCTCTGCAAGTCCAGCATTAATTTCACGTTTGGGTAATGTTTGAAGTGTTGTCAGATCATATAATACGAACTCTGGTTGATGAAAAACACCGATCATATTTTTAGCCAGACGATGATTAATCGCTACTTTTCCACCTACACTGCTATCATGTGCAAGTACGCTAGTCGGCATCTGAATAAACCGGATACCGCGCATATAGGAGCCAGCGACAAACCCAGCCAGATCACCTACTACACCGCCACCCAAAGCGATGACAGTCGATTTGCGATCCAGACCACCTTGAATCGCTTTGGTCATGACTTCTTCAAATACAGACATCGATTTGGACTGTTCCCCTGCACCTACAATCGCGGTCACGACTGTAAATCCAGAAGCAGTCAATGACTGCTCCACAATATTCAGATAAGGATCAGCCACATGTTCATCGGTAACGATCAATACCGGGCTTTGCTTAGAAATGTGATGATTGTCTAAATAATTTCCTGCCTGTTGCAACAAATCTTCTCCAATATAGATTGGATAGGAACGTTCGCCAAGTTGGACATCAACGGTTCTCACCGCAGACATTAGTATTGCTCCACTTGAGTAAGGTAATTTTTAAGATTGTTACGAATCTCATCCATTGAATCGCCGCCAAATTTCTCAAGGAAAGCCTTGGCTACTTCCCAGGCAACAACACTTTCAAGCACAACGCTAGCGGCAGGTACAGCACAAGCATCAGAACGTTCCACTTGAGCAGTAAATGCTTCTTTGGTATCGATATCTACACTTTGTAGCGGTTTGTACAATGTTGGAATAGGCTTCATTACTCCGCGGACAACGATCGGCATACCATTCGTCATTCCACCTTCAAATCCACCCAGACGGTTGCTAGCACGATGATATCCACGCTCTTCGTTATATAAAATCTCATCATGTACTTGTGAACCACGAAGTTCTCCTGCTTCAAAACCAATACCGATCTCTACACCTTTAAAAGCATTGATCGACATAACGGCTTGAGCGATACGTGCATCAAGCTTACGGTCATATTGAACAAAACTTCCCAGACCGACAGGAACGCCTTCAATAATGCATTCAACCACTCCACCGATCGAGTCGCCTTCTTTTTTGATTTGTTCGATATAAGCTTCCATTTTTTGCTCGGTTTCTTTATCAACCACACGTACAGAAGATTCTTCCGTTTGCGCAATTAACTCATCCAGTGGAAGATTATGAGGTGGTGCTACAATTTCACCGATACGAATGACTTGTCCGGCAACTTTGATACCAAATGCTTCAAGAAATTGACGTGCCACAGCTCCACAAGCGACACGAATCGCTGTCTCACGTGCACTAGAACGCTCTAACACGTTACGCAAATCTTTGTGATTATATTTAAGACCGCCATTCAGATCAGCATGACCTGGACGTGGACGATGTACACGACGTTTTTCTTCGTCTGTACCTTCCATCGGCTCAATATTCATAATTTTAGTCCAGTGCTTCCAGTCATTATTAGCTACAACCAAGGCTACAGGTGCTCCTGTTGTATATCCATGACGTACACCGCCTACGATATCGGCTGTATCTTTTTCAATTTGCATGCGGCGACCTCGTCCATACCCTTTCTGACGACGTGCCAATTGGAAATTCAATGCTTCAAAATCCAGCTCTAGCTGGCTTGGTAATCCTTCAATAATCGCAGTCAATTGGGGACCATGTGTCTCCCCTGCTGTTAAATAACGTAAACTCATTGTTGCGTTCCCCCTTTAAACTGTTAAACTGTGCATTGCTAAAATCCGTAATTATCTTTGCTTATTATAGTACAGCATCTATTGGTTTGACAAGAAAGGGTAAAACATTGATGTAATCTATTGTTACTAGCTATTTATCATAAAAAACACGCCACCTTTTCGTCATAGACGATACCAGCAGCGTGTTTTTATTTAAATGGATTGCATAGATTCTCTGTAGATTAGGTCTAGAAAATGAGTCTATACATGAATAAGTATCGCGTATTTCTAGCCTCAATCATGTGCACTTTTTATTACAGATCAAGCGAAAATCAGCCTTTTTTGTAATAAAAGAATGTTTCCGATGTCTCGAACCCATATTGTGCCGGAGAAAAAATCTGCTCCGTACTGCCTACAAATAATACTCCACCAGGACGCAGACTGTTTGCGAATTTATGATACAGCATGTTTTTGGCTTCTTCTGTAAAATAAATCATCACGTTGCGACATACGATTAGATCGTATCCTGTTTCAAACGTATCGGTCAGTAGGTTACCTTTACGGAAATTTACCGCTTTTTTCAGCGAGTCACTAATATGGAACATGTGACCATCTGCTGTAAAATGGCGTTTGGCAACATCAGCAGGAACATCTTTTAATGAACGTTCCAAATACATTCCTTTTTTAGCTTTTTCCAATGCACCGTCATCAATATCCGTAGCATGTAAAGTAGTACTGGATAAAAGATTTTTGTCAGACAGGATCATCGACAATGTATATGGCTCTTCACCTGTAGAACAAGCTGCGCTCCATACTTTTAAGTTTTTACCGTTGTTTTTTTGCAATTGCGGTAAAATCGAATCACGCAATACTTCCCAACGGTTCGGGTTACGCCAAAATTCAGATACGTTGATCGTCATACGATCCAAAAATTCATAAAATAACGTTTTGTCTTTCAACATTGCATCGAAAAACGCGCTAAATGTAGAAAATCCATTTTTGGTACGTAATGTTGTCAGACGGCGCTTCATTTGAGCTTCTTTGTATTGAGACAAATCGATTCCAGTATTATCTTTTACTTTTTTTATAAAACCTACATAGTCCGGGTCTGAATGAATAGTATCATTAATAAGCATGGGATCACTTCCTTGATCATCATTATAAGTGCAGTCCATGCGAGGGTATGTTTAGATCCATGCTGAAATATTTTTGTCGTAAACGCTTAATTCGTTCTCGTCAAAAAAATTAGCAATCTCCCGTTCAGCACTTTCAACTGAATCGGAACCGTGAATCAGATTGAGTGGAGTATGATTAGCAAAGTCACCACGAATCGTTCCAGGTTGTGCTTCAGTTACTTTGGTTTTGCCGATAACCATGCGAGAGATTGTGATAATATCATCACCTTCCCAGACCATAGCGAACACCGGACCTGAAGTAATAAAGCTGATCAAACCATCATAGAATGCTTTGCCTTCGTGCTCTGCATAATGACGCTTTGCCTGTTCCTCTGTTGCGGTTACGAACTTGCCACCTACCAGCTTAAAGCCTTTGTCCTCCAAACGACTGACAATGCGTCCTATTAACCCCCGCTGCACACCATCAGGTTTAATCATCAAAAATGTGCGTTCCATTGGTTCACTCTCCCATTATCTACAATGTGATCTGCTACTGGGCATAGTTGGTAATGATGCCCACCTGTGTATTCTAACAGAAACCACTGTTTACAGAAAGGAAGCGTTTCATAGCAATTTTCGACATTTTCTGATTGTACTCAAACCTGAACGGTATACATTACTGGACATATCGAATATTTGGACAAAATAGTGATTTGAACCGCTATTCAATATGCTTTGTAATGTATATATCGACCGTATGATCCCACTCTATTAGCAATTAGTAAATATTTTACGTATAGCCAAGCATTTTATTTTGCACAATCTTCTATATTCTGCAATAAAACATAAAATTGTCGAACATTGTTGTAGATTAATGTGAACGATTAGCTACAAATTTAGCAATCTCTTGCAAGTGCTTTTGCGTTCTACCTGCTGGCAACTGACTAAGCGCATGCATCGCTTTTTGAATATAACGATCCGCTAATAATTCAGCTTCTTGTATTCCCTGACTTTCACGTACCATACGTACTGCTGTAGTGACATCTGTCTCGCCATTAGCATTATGGATTCTTGTAATCTCTGCAAGTAACGGCTCTCTACGTGATTCATCTTGAAGTGCATACAAAACAGGAATCGTAATATTCCCTTGACGCAGATCGCTACCAGGTGGTTTACCTAGTTGTTTCTCGGTTCCGCAGAGATCCAGCACATCATCACGAATCTGAAAAGCCATACCGACGTTATAACCGTATCGGTATAATTCACGCGTGATTTCTTTGGGCGCATTAGCAGCAATTCCACCCAATTGACAACTGATTGCGATCAATAGCGCTGTTTTGCGACGAATCCGTAGTAAATAACGACGAATACTTTGTCCTGTATTGAAAAAGTCTCTAATCTGTTCCATCTCACCAATAGACATCTGTACCATCGCTTTCGATAATACCTGATGAATTTGCGGATTTTCCAAACGTGCTACAATCATCAATGCTTTGGCATAAATATAATCGCCTGTGTACATGGCAATCCGGTTATCCCATTTGGATTTGACGGTCGGTTGACCGCGGCGTGTGTCTGCATCATCAATTACATCATCATGTACAAGTGAAGCCATATGAATCAATTCCAAAGCAACGGCTACATTGCTTAGACGATCCAGATCGTACGTACCATACTTGCCTCCAAGCAACACAAAAGCGGGACGAAGCCGTTTGCCTCCCGCTTTGAGCAAATGAAGTGATGTTTCATTTAATAGAGGATGTTCACTGTCTATACTATGACTAAGCTGTCGTTCTATCACATTCATGTCTTTTTTTAGTGTCCCGAAAATATCCAGTAGTTTCATTCGTTCACCCGTGTTAGTGTATTGTCAGTCCATAATTCCATGTGTACTTCATGATCTAGCAATCCAAGCTCATATGCATATTGAAAATACAATGCTAAACCTTTTTGCTCTGCTTCTCCAAAATCATACCATAATTGCTGAAAATAGTGTTTCCAATACGCATGATCGCCACCCATTTTTTGCTGAGCCTCTTGAATCACTGGATTCAGATCGGCGATAGAACGCTGTTTACTTTTTACCAATTGCTGTGCTGTTTCGGTTACAAATTCAGGATATGTAGCTGCAAATTGTTTGTTAACAGCCCATACAGCAAATGTCATACTTAGTCCTGTCCATGACTTCCATTCTTGTCCTAGATCAGTCACGATATAACCTGTATCTTTTTGCGCGGCGGCAATCGCATGATCACCGATCAATAAAGCTGCATCCGCTTGTTCCATCATTTCATCCAAGCTCGGATCCATCGAAATGTATTCTGGCGTAAGGTGATAACGCTTATTCAGAATAATTTTGAGAAGATTGATAGAAGTAGCTGACGTATTAGTCAGCGCGATCGTTCCATTTCCCAGTTCTGCAATTGGCTTTCTGGAAAACAGAAGAATCGATCCGACTGCATTTTTAGCACTCACAGATAGATCAGGCAATAACCAGAAATCAGACGAGCGCGTACCATAAGCAAATGAAGACACCGGTGTAAGATACAATGTTTCTTCTAACAAACCCCGATTCAAGTTAGCAGGAAGATCGCTATGAATCTCTGCGGGCAAGGATAGAGCCGACGGATCAAAATGATGATACACCGGCCAATCGTTTGTATATTCTATTTTACCAATTTTGAAAGGTTGTTTAAAACTTTTCACGACCATTCCCCCATCGTTCAAATAATTGATGTTCGATGTCCAGAATATCGAGCACCTTGCCAACCATGAAGTCGACCGTATCATCCAATGTTTTGGGACGATAATAAAAAGCAGGCATAGCCGGAACAATACTCACGCCCATACGTGCTAGTTTTAACATATTTTCTAAATGTATCGCTTGAAGTGGAGTCTCTCTTGGTACTATAACCAATTTACGCTCCTCTTTAAGCACAACATCTGCTGCTCGTGTCATTAAGTTCGCTGACATTCCACCTGCAATATTAGCAAGAGTCCCCATCGAACAAGGAACAATGATCATCGCTTTAACCCGAAAAGAACCGCTAGCAATCGTTGCTCCGATATCAGAAAAGGAGTGATATACCAATTGTTCTGACCATTCACCGAAATATTGCTCTAACATTTCTTCTCTGCTAGACGCTTCCCAGTCCATCTCTTCTTTAAGTACGCGCCAACCCGCATTTGAGATCACTAAATGAACAGTATAACCGAGGGATAACAACACCTCGGTTAATCGAATACCGTATATAGAACCACTAGCTCCTGTAATTCCTACAATATAGCGTTGTTTCGCTGTATGTTCTGTAGAATTTACCACCACTGTTTCACCACCAGATCGATCAATGTAAATACAAATACGATCAGACTAAGTGTACTATTTAAGGTGAAAAAGGATGTTTGTAGACGGCTTAAATCTTTTGGTGTCAAAATATAATGCTGATAGAACAAGATAGCCAGTGCGATCACAGCACCGATAAAATACCACCAGCCCAGTCCAGCCATAACGCCAATCGCAATCAGACCGATTGCTGTAATCACATGAAATCCTTGCGCAATTTTAAGTGCTTTAGCAATTCCGAAGCGACTTGGAATCGAATATAATCCTTCTTCGCGGTCAAATTCTTCATCAGCACAAGCATAAATCACATCAAAACCTGCTGTCCAAAACGTAATCGCAATATAAAATACAATCGCTGTCCAGCTAAATTGACCGGTTACCGCTATCCAACCACCAAGTGGTGCTAGACCTAGCGTCATACCAAGCACGACATGACACAGCCAAGTAAAACGTTTGGTATAGGAATAGATCACAAGCATAAAGATAGCAATCGGTAATAATTTTAATGCTAACGGATCTAATTGTGTTACTGCCCAGAAAAAGATAACTAACGAAATTAGTGTAAATAGTACAACTTCGCTTGAACGCAAAAGACCAGCTGGAATCGCACGCATCATTGTACGTGGATTTTTACCATCAAACACCTGATCAATTAGACGGTTAAGACTCATTGCAGCAGTACGCGCACCAATCATCGCTAGCAAAATCCAACCAATCTGTATCCATGAAGGCAAGTGACCATTGATTACATATGATCCTAAAATGGTTCCCATAAAAGCAAAAGGCAACGCAAACAGCGTATGCTCTATTTTAATCATTTCTAAAAACACTTTAAATTTCTTAAACATTCTACTTCTCCTTGATCCCAATATGAAGTGCCGCAATACCGCCTGTTAAGGGGTACGCCTGAACATTATCTAGCCCAACATCTCGGAATATTTGCGCCAGTTCTGCACGTCCCGGGAACAGCTTGAGTGAATCAGGCAGCCATTTGTATTGCTCGTAATGTTTGGCTACAAGTTTGCCCATAAGTGGCAATAAGTTTTGGAAATAAAAATAATACAGCCCTTTAAACGGTTGCCATGTTGGTTTGGATAGTTCTAAACAAACAACCATACCGCCAGGCTTTACCACACGCTGCATTTCTTTTAACACTTGTACCAGATCTGGCACATTACGTAGTCCGAATCCTATCGTTACATAATCAAAAGAATTATCTTCGTATGGAAGATCCATTGCATTCCCTTGAGTAAGTGTAATATTATCTCTCCAGCCATCACGATTGATTTTGTTCTGACCGACTTGTAACATATTTGGACTGAAATCCAGCCCTTTGATTTGACCGGTACCGCTAGCTTCAGCAATACTGAGTGTCCAATCACATGTTCCACAACATACATCCAGTGCTGAACTGCCTGGTTGTACATTCATTTTTTTCATTGTAAATTTGCGCCATGCTTTGTGACGACGGAAACTAAGCAAATCGTTCATCATATCGTATTTTGGAGCAATCGACTCAAAAACGGATTGTACGAATTGCTCTTTCGGTTTGACAGCTTCTGGTTTGGTCACGATACAATCACCTCATTTTAAAATAGGTACTCTGGCAATATTCTGCTTTCGCACTAACATTATTGCTCTTGATTCAACACTAATGCTTGATAAGAGTCCGTTAACTGTAATACTTCAGTCTGCAACTCCGCATGACCTGCTTGTTCTAGACGTTGTGAGATATCTGCTAATACACTGCTTAGCTCTGAACGAAGATGTGCAGTGATCTGATAAGTCTGATCCCATTCATTCCATTGTTGTACTGTTACGTGATCACTCACTAGATGTTCTTTAGTCTGTGCTTGTACATGCTCAAGTACCTGATACAAAGCAAAGCTGCCAAATGGACCTTGTTCTCCATGTAGACGTGTTAATTCGTTAGCCAGAATCTCAGCGCGGCTAAAATCAGTTAACAACGCTTGCCACAATGAAGATACTTCTGTAGAAATATACGGTGTAAACAAAATAAACAGCTCCATTTTAAGCTGTGTAAGCGACTGCACATATTGCTCAGCAGTAAAGTGTTTACTTTGAACATCATGATATAAATTCATTTTAAGACGGTTCGTTTCGCAGATTGCCGCGCTAAGCAAAGAAATCATCTCAATCTCGCCAGCTTTAGCTAACAACTCGTAAAAGCGGCTACTGAAAAAGTCTCCTGCTAATACATTCAACTGTCGAGAACGCATCGCTTCTTCTTCCTGATGGACAGCCAGTGTATCGATCATATCATGAGTATCCATTGCCATCTGCACAATACCTGCTACAAGTGGGAATAATTCTCCACGATGTGAGACACTTTCATCGTGATCTGTCATATTCAAAAAGGCATGAAGTAAATGTACACGAGTGTCTGGAAACTCGGGAACTCCTGTATGCTTTTGAATCATATCGTATTCTGTGTATTTTCGGGATGTTTCCAACAAACGGTATGGTTTCATCTCAGCCTCCGACGCCTTTATAGTGCAAGTCTTTATTTTCACAAACATAGTATAGCCTAAAACATAACTTTTAAGCCATTTCAGTTCATTATACCATATGTTTTTTTGACAAGACAGGGCTAGTGAAGATTTGTAAGTCAATGAATGGCATAGAAAAATACTGGTTTCCTCAACCTTAATCAACTATTAAACATGAGGAAGCCAGTATTTAGGTAGATTGTTTATTTGCGATCAACCGTAACATATATCAATCTTCTGTATTCATAGAGCCATGCTTGGTCATCACTTCTGCTTTGCCACGTACTTTAATCGCTGATGTATTCTCTGTAAATTGAACGACCATGATTTCGCCTTTATCTAACTTCTCTGTATGATGAAAACGAGTATCGCGTCCGCGAGTTAGACCGATTACCTGTACTCCGTTGTCTTTCGCCTTGATCACAATATAGTCACTATTCGTATAATGGTTGTCCGGTGATTCCATAAATGTTATCCCCTTTTCGTATTTAACGTAGATCAGATATGGAAAAGACCGTGAACATGATCGTCACGGTCTTTCCTGCACATGGAATATGTAATAACTTATTTAATTCCATCTTTCAATGCTTTACCAGGTTTAAAAGCCGGGATTTTACTAGCTGCGATATCGATCTCTTCACCTGTTTGTGGGTTACGTCCTTTACGTGCAGAACGCTCACGAACTTCGAAGTTACCAAATCCAACCAATTGTACTTTATCACCACTTTGTAGTGCACCAGCGATAGCTTCAAAAACAGCATCAACTGCTTTAGTTACATCTTTTTTCGGCAAATCAGTCGTTTCTGATACTTGCGCGATCAATTCGGATTTGTTCATATATTTCACCTCCCAAAGTATTTATATCGATTGCTCCACTTGCTGCTTGGTTTTTCGTTTGCACGAAATATAAGTAAACACCGCGGAATTTTCGAAAATATCACCTGCTGCCTATAGAGCGCAGAAGGCGGAACAAACCTATAGTAATATACTCAACCTTTAATTTCAAGCATTTTGCGCTTTTTTGTCTACCAATCACTCAGATCTTCGTTTTGTTGCTCCATTTGTTTGCGAATCGCGGCTTTTAGTCGATCTTCGGGTACTTCCACTGTCAAATCACCAAGTACTCTAGCCTGACAGGATAATCGTACACCTTGTCCTATCGAACTTCCTAATTTACGTGATTCGGCTGGCTCTGCGGCTGAAATACACAAATGACCTTCATCATCATAAGGATGAGGGGTATTCACTTTGCACATCAAACAAGCAGCTTTGCCGTCACAACGCACTGCAATATGAACTCCTGCTTTGCGTGCAGCTGTCAGCACTGTTGTTCCTGTATTGACCTGAATAGATTTACCGGATGGCAAAAAGGTGACTTGAGCTTTGTCTGTTCTGGACATTGTTTTCTCCTTTTACCGTTCTATTCCAGCTAATCGAAGGATACGTTGTCTAAATTGAGGATGAAATCCATTATGTTGTATCATCTGCTCGATAAGTAACGCATGATCCTGAGAGTTCTCACGTATTCGTTCACTAATCGGCTCATAGCGATCTGGTCGATCACGTAATAGATTAAAAATCAATTCATGTGCTAATGGCATCAAATGAACATTTCCAGCCTCTAGCGTATATACAGGAGCAGCAGGATAAAGAACAGGCTCTACATGTACACGATAATACGATTCTCTCGCCCGCACTTCAAATCCACCGACTAATTCGACGGTGTACGCATCTAACTGGTAATGACTAAGTGTCGAGCGATATGTTCTTGTCTCGTCAAGTACTGGATAATCTAACACAGGCAATTTACTAGCTAACTGTCCATGAATATGTTCTATTCGAATCTCATCTGTATAAAGATCTATATCGCGTGGAGCTTTATCTAACTTCACACCATGTAGTAAAAGACCACAGCTTCCACCAAGCAACCAGGGAGATTGCTCCTCCAACGGTTGAAGCAGACGAACAAGCTGCTCCAGAGATGGTATCAGCTCTTTTTTCTGCTGTACCTGCTGCTGCGTTTCCACCATGATTTCCTACTCCTTCCTGTGCAAAAAGAACGAAAGGATTATTGATACCCCATCGTTCCTGCCTAATTCTTTATTAGGAATGCCATTGTTGCCATGTTTCTAGCTTCATGACTTCCATTTCATTTTTGGGATTACGTCCCATAAGTGTCTCGACGGCTGTACGAGGATCACTTTGCTCAAATAACACATGATACAACTGCTCTGCGATCGGCATTTGTACATTGTATTTTAGCGAAATATCACGTGCTGCTTCTGTAGTGCGTACACCTTCGACTACCATATTCATCGAAGCCATCACTTCATCTAGTGATTTGCCTTGACCTAACATATAGCCAGCTCTCCAGTTACGACTGTGTTGACTGCTTGCAGTTACCATTAAGTCACCAATACCTGCAAGTCCAGAAAAGGTCAACGGATTAGCACCCATTTCACTACCAACACGTACCATTTCAGCCAATCCGCGGGTAAGTAAAGCCGCTTTGGCATTATCACCAAATCCAAGACCATCTACCATACCGGCTCCCAATGCAATAATATTTTTAAGTGCACCGGCAAGCTCTACTCCGACCAGATCCAGATTCGTATACACACGGAAATATTCTTCATTCATAAATAAAGATTGTGCCGCTGCTGCCGCTTTGGCATTGTGAGAAGCGACAACTACCGTAGTCGGTAGACGCTTAACCACTTCTTCCGCATGGCTAGGACCAGACAAGACCACTACATCTGACTCTAGACAGTCCAGTTCTTCGCTGATGACAGTAGACATACGTTTGAGTGTCTTCGTTTCGAATCCTTTGGTAGCATGAATACAGAGCATATCAGGATGGTAATATGGTTTAAGATCGCTACATACTTGACGCATCGCTTTGGAAGGTGCCACAATCACAACTGCTTTTGTTCCATCCATAGCAGCAGCAAGATCAGAAGTTGCTGTAATTTGAGTGGACAGAACTGCATCTGGCAAATACTTTGTATTGGTGTGCTGTTGATTAATCTCGGCAACTTGCTCTTCACTGCGTGCCCATATTGTCACTTGTAGACCATTGTCTGCAAGAACAGAAGCAAGCGCAGTTCCCCAACTACCAGCTACTAGAACGGTCACTTTTTCAGACAACTTTGTTTCCTCCCTTGTCCGCTTTGGATCCGATTTTATTTTCAGTGCCTTTGAATATTTTGACAATATTCGTCTGATGCCGCCATACTGCAAGCAACCAGATGATAATGCTCACTGTAATGATCGGTGCAGAGTAACCCTGAATCAGTAAAACAATAGGTGTTAACGTTACAAAAATTAACGATCCTAAAGATACATAACGAGTGATAACAATCGATGCAATCGCAAATACACCTGCAATTAATGTAGGCACAATACATAATGTTGCCAACACACCAATTGTTGTCGCAATTCCTTTACCTCCGCGAAAACGGAAATAAATCGGCCAGTTATGCCCTAAAATAGCAGCTATTCCGCACAAAGCAGGAACCCAGTACATGGTATGTCCTGATAACCCGATACTGAACCAAACGCCAAGCCATATAGCTGCCACACCTTTGAGCGCATCTAACAAAAGTACAAATATAGCAGGTCCTTTGCCTAGTACGCGCAATGTATTGGTTGCTCCGGCGTTGCCGCTTCCGTGATCACGGATATCGATTCCTTTCAGCCATTTAGCAATAAGTACACTAAAGCTGATCGAACCAATCAGATAACTAATAATAATAGCCACGACTGATAAAATCACATGCTTCTCTCCTTAATTATCTGATGCTGATTTTCGACGTGTAAATATTCGAATCGGCGTACCGATAAAGTCAAATGCCGCTCGAATTTTATTTTCCAAATAACGTTCGTACGAAAAGTGCATCATTTCAGGTTCATTTACAAATACGATAACGGTTGGTGGCTTAACTGCAACTTGAGTTACATAGTTAATACGCATCCGTTTTCCTTTATCTGTAGGTGGAGGATTAATAGCAATTGCATCAGATACTACATCATTTAATAAATGAGTAGGAATACGCAATGCATGTTGTTCAGCAACTTGTTGTACAACCGGTAACAATTTGTGAACACGTTGTTTGGTCAATGCAGACAAAAATACAACAGGAGCATAACTCATAAATAAGAAATGATCGCGGATATTCGATTCGAATTGACGCATCGTTTTGTCATCTTTTTCAACAACATCCCATTTGTTTACTACAAATATAGCTGCTTTACCTGCATCATGTGCATATCCAGCTACGTGTTTGTCCTGGTCGATAATACCTTCTTCACCATTGATTACAGTTAATACAACATCTGCACGTTCAATCGCTTTCATTGCACGCATTACACTGTATTTTTCTGTATTCTCATAGACTTTACCACGCTTACGCATACCTGCTGTATCAATTAATACATAACGTTGTCCATCACGTTCAAAAGGCGTATCAATCGCATCACGAGTCGTACCTGCTACATTACTTACAATAACACGTTCTTCTCCCAAAATTGCATTCACCAATGAAGATTTACCTACGTTAGGACGACCGATTAGAGCTACACGAATGACATCATCGCCGTACTCATCATCAACGGTTTCAGGTAATTCTTTGACAACCGCATCTAGCAAATCACCCATACCACTACCATGACTTCCTGAGATTCCAATCGGATCGCCAAATCCTAAATTATAAAATTCATAAATATCATTCATACGACCCATGTTATCTACTTTGTTAATCGCAACAACAATCGGCTTGCCTGAACGATATAGTATTCCAGCTACTTCTTCATCAGATTGAGTCAATCCGCTTTTGACATCACACATAAATACGATAACATCCGCTTCTTCGATTGCAAGTTCAGCTTGCATACGAATCGACTTCAGCATCATATCTTCCCCATCTAATTCGATACCTCCGGTATCAATAACACTGAATGCTTTACCATTCCATTCAGATGTTCCATAGATACGGTCACGCGTAATACCAGGTTTATCTTCGACAATTGCTAGCCGATCACCGATCATGCGGTTAAATACTGTGGATTTTCCCACATTCGGGCGGCCCACGATTGCAACTACAGGTCTTGCCATACGATCCATTCCTCCTGTTCATTCTTTCCGCTTTTCATCATAGCAAAAAACATTGCACTTGGCTAACATTATGATGAACTTTACAGCGGATTCATTTATTCCTTTAAAAGCAATAATCGACGAATCCATTGCGGATTCGCCGATTGATTGAGTGACTTTTACTAGAAAGGCGGTCGCTTTACTATCAATGGACCGTCCATAAAAAGCCCGTGCTATGATTTAGATTATTTTGCGAGAGGATCAATCGCTCTAATTTTGAATTTAAAGTAAAGCGTCTGTAAAACGTTACAAACATTTAGGTTTGCGTTGCTTTACATTCTTTTTGTTCAAAACTTTGCAAACATCATTAAAACGTTGATATTTGCTTGAGCGAGAAAATCACTCGCTTATGATTAAGGAGTAAACGTCATTAGAACGTTGACGTTTACCGAGCGAGAAGATCACTCGCTCGTAATCACTTGAATTTGCTTAGTTTGTCACCGAAACGTTCGCCAAGAGTGATGCTCAATCCCTGGTTGCTTAAAGATACGTTAGGGTTGTTTAATTCTTCTTGTTTAGGAGCTCTGTCGCCACGGTTGTTGCTGCGTTCTGGTTTAGCAGATTGCGCAGGAGCTTCTTCTGTTTCTTTAATACTCAAACTAACACGTTTTTCTTCAGTGTTCACATCAAGTACTTTAACAGAAACCGTTTGTCCTTCTTCAAGAACTTCTTGTGGAGTACCAATGTGTTTGTGAGAGATTTGGGAAATATGAACCAAACCTTCTACTCCTGGAGCGATCTCAACGAAAGCACCGAAGTTCACAAGACGTTTTACTTCACCAGTAACGATATCACCGATGTTGAATTTGTCAGAAGCTGAATCCCAAGGCCCTGGTTGAGCAGCTTTGATACTCAAGCTGATTTTACCTTTTTCAGGGTCAACACGAAGTACTTTTACTTTAACTTCGTCGCCTTCAGACAATACATCAGATGGTTTGTCTACGTGATTCCAAGCGATCTCGGATACGTGAACCAAACCGTCTACGCCGCCAACGTCTACAAAAGCACCGAATTGAGTCAAGCGTTGTACTGTACCTGTCAATTCTTGTCCTTCTTTAAGACTTTCCATCACTGTGTGTTTGTTAGCTTCGTATTCAGCTTCCAAAACATCTTTTTGTGAAAGAATGACTTTGTTGTTTTCGCGATCCAATTCTTTTACTTTAACGCGCAAAGTACGTCCTTTGTAATCGCTGAAATCTTCTACGAAATGACGTTCTACCATAGAAGCCGGGATAAAACCGCGTACGCCAACATCAGCAACTACGCCACCTTTAACCACGTCTGATACAGTCACTTCAAATACTTCGCCTGATTCGAAATTCTTTTCAAGAACTTCCCAAGCATTTTCGCTGTCAATCGCACGTTTGGAAAGAACCAATTTCTCTTTCTCATCGTCTATACTTACAACTTTACATTCTACTTCTTGTCCTACTTCAACAGCTGCAGCAGCATTGTCTACTTGTAGTGAAGAAAGTTCACGGATCGGAATGATACCGTCATATTTATATCCGATGCTTACATAAGCTTGGTTATCTTCAATTTTGACGATCGTTCCTGTGACAGTGTCACCTTTGTTCAGTGAGACGAACTGATCAAGCGCCTCCTGGTTTGTAACTTCGGTAGTTTCTTGGTTATTATTTTCTTCCGACATGTCAATACCCTCCTCAATTCAAACCCCATTTATTTAAACCCGCAAAATGCAGAGTTCAAAACATCATTAAACATTATTGATTTTCTTGAATTAATTGGCGTATAGCTAGCATGATTTTGTCTGTCGCTTCATCTACAGTACCTATTGCCCCTTTACCTCGATAATCATCAAGATTAATAGGTGGCCCATAGACTACTTTTGTTTTGCCGAATAGCTTGTAATGACCTACAATCGCTACAGGCACGACAGCCGCATCTGTTCGTAGTGCAAAGCTTGCAGCACCATTTTTGGCAGCAGCATCCCCTGCATTACGACTACCTTCAGGAAAAATCCCCAACACACCGCCTTCACGTAAAATCAGAAGAGATGTTTTGATCGATTCTTTACTTACACCGCCACGTTTGACAGGATAAGCACCAAGTTGTCTAATCAAAGGCCCCAAAACAGGAACTTTGAATAACTCTTCCTTAGCCATAAAGCGAACTTTACGATTCAGCATAATGCCTACAGTAGGTGGATCTAAATTACTAATATGATTAGAACAAAGTAATACTCCACCTTGCTCGGGAACATGCTCTTTGCCTACAGCTTTTAGCCTAAATAAAAACATATACAAAATGCGTAGAATCGTACTACAAATGGTGTATACCATGAATCAGACTCTCCCTGACTGCACACTCTGTGCCATTGCAATAATACTCTCAACAACTTCTTCGATAGACATCGAAGTCGTATCCAGCACTGTTGCGTCTTCTGCACAAACGAGCGGAGAAAATTCACGCTGTTCATCCAATTGATCGCGCGCTGCAATTTCACGTTCAAGTTGCTCTAATGTAATACTTTCCGAACCATCCATTTCTGCAAATCTTCGTCTTGCTCGCTCTTGGACAGTAGCAGTCATAAATACTTTTACTTCTGCATCCGGAAGCACATGAGTACCGATATCGCGTCCATCCATTACAACGCCTTTGCGCAAAGCCATTTGCCGCTGTAAAGTTGCAAGCTTCACTCTCAGCCCCTCGATTTGCGCATATCGTGACACAATCCGGTTTACGGCAAGACTACGAATATCTGCTGTAACGTCTACTTCATTAGCTAGAACTTTTTGTCCATGTTCATCCGGTATCAATTCAATCACCAGATTCTTCGCCTCTTGAAGCACTTCTACAGTATTTTCTGGATCGATATTTCGCTGTAGCATATGCCATGTTACTGCTCTGTACATTGCACCGGTGTCCACATATACGTAACCGAGACGTTTAGCCACTAATCGGGCTATTGTACTTTTACCAGCCCCAGCAGGACCGTCAATCGCAATGTTCATTTTCCCGCTATATTCTAATGCTTGGCGTACCAATCGGGAATCCCCCTCAACCTTCATACTACAACTCGCTAAAAAAGCAGGCATTGCCTGCGACAAGCAAATTATACCACAGTCCTATATAACATGCAAAAACCCCGAGTCATTTACAACACTCTAAAATCGAATTGGCGTTCAAAACAATAGCGGATCATTTTTTGCCGATCGGTTTCCGATATCACTGTATACTCTAATAAATATCTTGGTGTAAGTGATGTGGAGTCAAGCACATTCATTACTTTCGCTGTTAATGGAATATGATCGATCTTTCCATTTTTCATATGGATCAATAACCAGCATTCTAAAACATCATTTTTTTGCACTTTGTTCATTACATCTGTTGTAAATGATAAACCGCCAGCGCTTACATTATCAGTGATAGCTACAAATCGATGATCTTCTTTTTTGACTGCTACTTCTATTTGTGCTTTGACTCGTAAATATTGCCGTCTTTGAACGACTGAAATTTCTTCTTGAAGAGGTTTGCGAATACGACTCAAGGAAGAGGTGGAATCGAAGCCTGTTACAATAGTACTGAAATAATGTTTGATTTCGTTGTCGATTAAATAATAAGCATACAACTCTTCGCCCAACGTTAACTTTTTGCCAGAAGAAGATTTTTTATGACTTAATGGGCCGATATATAATGAATCGTTATCCGCTCGTCCTACAATCGATTGATATATCTCTGTCTGATCTCCTTCTACCGCTTGAAATTGAAAATAAATCATGTCACCTGACTTCACTGACATCCTTTCTTCCCCCTTGAACAATATCTAACCATTTCTATACTTTTTCTATATTTCTGCCTTGTTTCTTTATGATCATATAGTTATACGAATTATACCATCTTGTTGTATAAATGATACTTCATAAATTGCTATTTTAGACAAAAAAAAGCAATCACACTTTTCTGTACTATAGCTACAGATTCGTGGATTACTTTTGATGACAATATTACAAATTAACTTCTTCCTCACGTTTGATAAAGCGGAAAGGTGAACGGTTGCTCGCTCGGGTGATCTTACTCATTCCTCCATACCAGAGAACGATCATCAACGGGATAATGTACCATAACCAATATTGACTCATCATATGCAAAATCAGATCATATAATCCATGCCAGAAAATAGGAAGAATTAATCCTAAAGCAAGGAATATATTACGTTTGCGTTTGGTGGTAGTAAATTTGGCTTTACCAATATAGTCACCCATGATCACTCCAAAGAGCGCATGTCCTGAAACAGGAAGCAATCCCCGTAACAATAACGACATGACCGACATCGAGTTATATAAGGCATATAGCACATTTTCCAAAGTTGCAAATCCTAGTGATAGCGCTACTGTATACAGTATTCCATCATAAGGCTCGTCAAACTCCGTATGATTGTACAAAATATGATAGATAATAAACCATTTGGCAAATTCTTCTACACCTGCTGAAGTCAGAAAGGAAAACACATAAGGACTATCGCCTAATCCAAGCACCATAGCCCGTTGTATAATCATAAGCGGGAATACAATCGCCACGCCTAAGAAAAAGAATTTGATGACCAAATGGAGTGGTTCTGGTTCATATCTGTCCTTGAGGTAAAAATAGATCAACAGAGCAATACCCGGAGCTATTGCTGCCATCATGATCGAAAATAAAGACACTCGATATTCTCCCTCCATTCTTGCGTAAACCCAGTCCGACGTTGTGCCAAATCATAATATTAGGAACTCCTTCCGGTCGGTTCACGCTATGAATATGAAGGATATACCTGAGGTGCCTTTATATTGGACTTAGTCGTTACGATCAAAATGTTCACAGATTGTCGCAATTGCATTTTCTGCCATAACAACTTTTCCGTATTCTTCTAATACTGCTTCCGTTAACGATGTGGTATCGCCAAATTCAGCTAATACCGCGATCAAAGCGGCGTGTTTGGTCAAATCAACATCCGCAGGATCCATAGTCAAAATCCATTTATCTTTATAATGGTACAGCCGTCCGGCTTCAGTGACATTTTTGGAGAGAGTATGAGCTGCTTCGATAAGAACTTCAAAATCTTTGAAAGAATACGCAATAAAATCAGTTTCTTCTAGCGTAACTTCCATTTCATATATTTCGTCAGCCATATCTTCTTCATTGATCGTGCCCAAGTGTTGGTCATACTTGCCACGCGTCACGATAACAACCATTCCTTGCGCAGGAAGTGCAAATACTTCGACTGCAAGAGGACCGGTAGCATCAAATCCAAGCTCGCTATAAGCTTGATCCATCATTTCGGTAAAAAGATCATGGACTTTTGGAATTTCCTGCCACATGTCTTCTTTTTGAATTCCACGCTCAGTAAGATCATCAAACGTAAGGAAAATCCGTATTTTGTCTGAGCTTAGTCGTTCTATTTTCATAATAGGATCCCCCTTGGAAAACATAGGTCATAACCATCGTAGAATACAGGTTATGTCACTGCCTATTTATATCGATGATAGATATAGCAATGCTATATTAGGTATGTTACCATTTATTATCCTTAAATGCACGCACTAAAACGCCTGAATAAGAATAATACGTATTGTCAATCTTTTTTTCGGAATTTGTTTCATTTCTTCCTCTTTTGGTTTAAAAGATAGTTTGTGCATTTAAGGTCGACTGCTATTTATGGCTATATTGTAACTTATCGTTACATATTTATGGTTGACCTTACGTATGCTTTAAGGATTTAATTTACATATGCGGAATTTTGCTCCACCGTGCTTTTGATTGATTTTATTTTCTAACAATTCAGACAGAAAAGAGCGTGAATGTATGTTAAAAAAAACAGCAAGTTGGTTGTTGTTATCTGTAATTATGTTGTCTGCTTGTAGCAATCAAGCTCCAGCATCCACTACAGAGACACCTGCCGCCACTACCGAACAAAGTACCAGTAACACACCTGCAACAACGCCAGAAAGTAGCGAAACAGCTACCACACCAGCAACCGAGGGTACAACTTCTACTGAAGCGACTACACCTGAGCAGTCTTCTGAAAGCACAACTGCTAAAGATACCGAAGCTACCGCTCCTGCTGAGTATACATATCATATGAACAAAAATTATGATATCGTACCTAACGAAGAATCTAAAGAAACTCCTAAAAAAGTAGTTCTTTTGACTTTTGATGACGGTCCGAAAGAGAAAAAAATGATCAATAGTATGATGGATACATTGGACAAACATCATGCCAAAGCGATCTTCTTCGTAAATGGCTATCGGATCAAAACTCATCCAGAACTGTTAAAACTGATTCATGATCGTGGTGGTATTATCGGTAATCATACACAAGATCATATCGTACTTAAACATGAATCTAAAGCTAAAGTAACTCAGCAAATTGAAGACACTCAAAAGCTGATTGAAGATACGATCAATGAAGCACCACGCTTTTTACGTGCTCCAAATGGTGCTACCAACGATACAGTACATGCATTAGCGAAAAAGCATGACATGCTGTATATGAACTGGTCTGTAGGTTCACTTGACTGGGTCAATCAAAAAGATCCGGACGCTGTTATTTCGAACGTTATGGATCAATTGCACTCCGGCAGTATTATTTTGATGCATGAATTGCCTTGGACGGTAGAAGCTTTGGATGAACTTTTGACCAAGCTTGAAGCTAAAGGTTATACCTTTGTTGATCCAAATGCGATTGAACCTAAAATGCGTTAATTCACTTTAAACAACGATAAAAAGCAAGGGCACCGTTGAATAACTGGTTCCCTTGCTTTTTTCATGTTCATGATGATAACCAAGCTAGTTATTATAGACCTGAACGACCCGCTAAATTCTGAAGCCAGTACCAATTCGGCATAAACCCAGACAGCTTAATCCCCCACCATAACAACATAATCGTTAATGCAACAAATAAGAAAATAAGATACCCGTAAAAAAACTTGGCAATTTTAATTTTGCGAGATGGATAAATCGTACTTCTAGGTACGTAATCTTTATCTTTTTCGTTCTCTTCTTCGTCTGTTTCACTAACTTCACCTGTTCTAGAACGCGTCAACACTCCTTGTTCGTTAATAGCTCCACGAACAGTGTTGGTAGCATTCTTTTTACGACCCGCAGGTAAGCGAATACGACTTCCTGTTAGAAGCCCTTCTTCTCCAGAACTATATCTGGCTACTCTACTCGATTGTCTGCTTTCTCGTGTTGCTGTATTACTATAACGTTCTAACCTGCTTAGGCGCTCGCTCATTTTTCCCTCCGCAATGAAATAATTAGACCGGATATCAGGTCAATCGCAAAGTGACATAATATAGGTGCCCACAATGTTCCGGATTCAATATATATATACCCAAGTGCGTAGCTACTGACGAATACCCATGCTGTAGGAATCCAATGTCGTAGATAACGGAAATGAATAGCTGCAAATATAATGCTGGTCCAATAAGGCCCAACTGCATATTGAATAGCTCCACGGAACAATATTTCTTCGCAGACCCCTACCAGTAGTGTAATAATAATAATATGCCATAACGGGCGATTTTTGAAGATCATTTCATTAATTCCGCCATCATCCATACTATTTTCAGGAACAACTTTGGAAATAAATAGATCTACGACGAGCATCAGCGCTGCAAGTCCCAATCCCCATGCGATAAAAGTAAGTTCTGTTGGCAATTGTAATAATGTTAAAGGGTTGCGTCCTTGTAACCAAATCCATATCAGTCCAACAAGCAAGGTCAATCCTTGAGTTAAATACAAATTAATCAATAATAATTTATCGGTTAATTGTTCAGGTTGTACGCGTTTAATTTTGAATGAACGGAACTTGCTTTTTTTCATAATCACAATCCTTTGGCTGCATAAAATAGTGTATCGGTCTATTATATCACTTTATTGAATACAAGCTTCTATCTCTGCTCCTAATTATTCAAGATTGGCTGTTCTCACATCTTTACGTTAGAATACAATTATCGTTTCGTGTAAAATTCATTTTGAAATTTTCTGATTACTTTCTCTCTTTGCTGTATTGACATGATATGTAACCCATGTTACATTATGAAAAATTAAATGATTCTAACGTCTATGAAGGAAAAAAGTAGCATGATGGTTTTCAGAGAGCCGGTGGTTGGTGCAAACCGGTAAGCCAAATGTTATCTTTGAGCGATCCTGAGTCACTGTATTGAAACCAAGTAGGTACAGTCGGTTGATCCCGTTAGCGATCCGGTCAAAACATTGACCATAAGGCTGATTCTTGTGAGAGAACAGCGAATTAGGGTGGTACCACGACAGCTCTCGTCCCTTTGCTACAGTAGTAGTGTGCGGATGAGTGCTTTTTTTGTATGATTTTCACTTTCACGCGGTAGTGCGTTCACCCGTTGAATTTTCAAATTCAATTAGGTACGATATTAACATTGTATCGCTGTTTTAGCGCTGACAGCAGATACGAATGTTTATATAGATGATAACTCATTATTTTACAGAGACTGACCATTTTGGAGGAGGAAAGAAATAATGTTTAAGGTATTGGTATCAGACCCGATCAGTGATCTAGGAATTCAACAATTGGTAGACGCTCAAGATATTATTGTGGATAAGCAGACTGGACTTAGCGAAGATGAATTAGTCGGTATTATCGGTGACTACGATGCTCTACTTGTACGTAGCCAGACGACAGTAACCAAAAAAATCATGGAAGCTGCCACCAAGCTCAAAGTCGTTGGACGTGCGGGTGTAGGCGTAGACAATATTGATCTAAATGCTGCAACAGAACGCGGTATCATTGTGATTAATGCACCAGACGGTAACACCATTACTACCTGTGAACATACTTTTGCGATGATGATGGCTCTTGCTCGTCATATCCCTCAAGCTTATGCCAAAACGATTAGCGGTACTTGGGATCGTAAATCTTTCCTCGGGGTTGAATTACGTAACAAAACATTAGGCGTACTGGGTATGGGCCGCATCGGTAGTGAAGTAGCGAAGCGTGCCAAAGCATTCGGTATGGAGATTCTAGGATATGATCCTTTCTTAACACAAGAACGTGCAGATAAAATGGGCGTTACTTTAGCGAGTGTCGATGAAATTATACGTAATGCTGATTTTATGACGGTACATACACCGTTAACACCAGAAACGAAACATATGATCTCTACAGCACAATTCCAGGTCATGAAAAAAGGCATGCGTATTATTAACTGTGCACGCGGTGGTGTTATTGATGAGACGGCTTTGATTACGGCTGTGAATGATGGTATTGTTGCAGGTGCTGCTTTTGATGTATTCGAAAGCGAACCTCCTCAAGCTGATCATCCATTTTTGAGTCATCCGCAAATTATCGTTACTCCACATCTAGGTGCATCTACGATTGAAGCACAGGAAAATGTAGCGATTGATGTATCCGAGCAAGTATTACACATTTTACGTGATGAGCCGTTCAAAAATGCGGTTAATATGCCTCCAGTCGCTGCAAGTGTGATGAACAAATTACAACCTTACTTCTCCCTGGGTGAGAAACTAGGTAGCTTTGCTGCTCAAATGGCAACACAAGCGATTCAAGAAATTCGTATCGATTATGCAGGCGATCTATCTGAAGTCGATACACAACCATTAACACGTTATATTCTAAAAGGGATTCTTGCCCGTCATATGGGTGATGAAGCGAATATCGTGAACTCGATGCACCTTGCCAAAGTACGTGATCTTAATGTGATTATTACAAGCGCTCCATCGACAAAAGGCTTTACGAACTTGATCACTGTGAGTCTTAAAGGACAAAACGGTGAAGAACCTCGTGTAGCAGGAACATTGTTAGCAGGTTACGGCGAGCGTATCGTGCGTATCAATGATTACTCTGTCGATGTATTGCCAAGCGGTCACCAAATCTTAATCTCTCATACAGATAAGCCGGGTATTATCGGTAATGTAGGTTCATTGCTTGGACAAAAAGATGTCAATATTGCTTCGATGCAAGTAGGACGTAAGCAAGAAGGCGGCGAAGCGATTATGATCTTAACAGTTGATAAAGATGTCAACAAAGATGTTCTATCCGCTCTTGTTGAATTGCCTAACTTGAACAAAGCACAAGAAGTGGTACTGGTATAAAACACTTCTATTATAGTAGTGACTCATATCTCACTTCATAAAATCAGCAAAAAGCCAACTGTTTTAGGGTATCATACCTAACGACAGTTGGCTTTTTGTTTTGCTTTTCAGAATAAATTATGAACCCGTTCTATATACCATGTATTTCATAAAGACGTGCCGAATATGCTGAAGGTAATTCTATACTGAGTAATCCAGTAATCGGATTCCACTCAAATGTACTGTCTTGTACAGCAGGATAAGCTTGTTTTATATGCAGTTGTTTATTAGTCCAATCAGATAAAGGTATAGATTGTACAGGTTCTCCTGTCATACGCCATACCGCCAAATAAATGACTTTATCACAATTCATTGCGAAGGCAAGCCAATCATCTCCAAAACTAGGTAAGCCTAATGGCCAAAAAGGTTGCCCTTGCGCTAACTGTTGACGAATCGTTTTGTAATACGTTATAGCTTCACGAATAAAGGCTATATGAT
Source organism: Paenibacillus kyungheensis (assembly GCF_028606985.1). Taxonomy (NCBI): domain Bacteria; kingdom Bacillati; phylum Bacillota; class Bacilli; order Caryophanales; family Paenibacillaceae; genus Paenibacillus; species Paenibacillus kyungheensis. Next base: position 3,322,121 of record NZ_CP117416.1, read on the forward strand.
CTGCTTGAATTTCTGCTATATGTCCACTTTGATGAATACGCAATAATAACGTATTAACCATATTCATAATCACTTCTTCGCTATGCCCGTCACGCAATGGATAAGACCAGACAGCAGCTTGCTCTGGTGTCACAGCTGAAGCCGATGCAGCTGCAATCACAGCATTTTTGCGATAATCTGTTTGATCACTTGTTGATTGAATACTATGTCTACTGAGCAAAGCGTAATCCATTCTCAATCCACCACTACCACAGTTTTCAATCACAAGATCAGGATATTGTAACCAGATCTGATCAAGCCATTTAAGATAGGCTTGATTATGTTGTAACAATCCATCTCCAAAACTATCTGCTTGCCACTCGGTGCCTACACCTGCATTGATATTATAATCCATTTTGATATAACCTACTTTGTATTCGTTCACTAAGCGGTTAATCACACGATCGGCATGCTCAATCACTCCTGGATGGCGGAAATCAAGCTGATAACGAGCATGATCAATGACACGATGTCCATGACGTGTAAAAAACCATTCGGCTGGTACTTGATCCGCTAACTGGCAAGCAACTCCCATCACTTCAAGCTCTAACCATAATCCCGGCACCATACCTTTTTGACGAATATATGCTAATACTTCTTCAATTCCATTAGGAAAACGAGCTTGAGAAGGCAACCATTCCCCTACTCCATCCCACCAATAACCGTCTGAATACCAACCACAATCAATACAATAATATTCACATCCTATTTCAGCAGCGGCATCAATTAAAGGAAGCAATGCTTCTGTAGTCGGTTCTCCAAACAGACAATTCATATAATCGTTAAAAATGACAGGCAATTGTTGATTATCTTTATTAGGTCTACGGATAACACGACGATAATCTGTCAAAATGGCTAATGCTTGGTCTATACCTTTTGCTGATAAGGCAACACTAACAGGAACAGAAGTAAAACTCATACCTGGTTGTAGATTTTTCCACCATTGATGTTCTTGTTCTGTCGGTCCGCTCGCCTGAATATACAACATGTCTACCATATCACTTATTTCCCAGTGCCAGGACCCGTTGTGCTCAATTTGCCATGCTAGACCTGATCCCGTTTCTTTATTTTCGATATAAGCTAAAGGTAAATACTGAGAACTTGACCATGTTCCTGTCGATTGATAACTCAATCGTTTCATCGAAAATTCATTGACATGATGCAATCCAAGCTGTGCTAGAGTATAGTGTTGCCATTGTACTTCACCGTACCACGTATTATGTGGAATCGATAATTGATAACGCTGATCTCTCGGTTGCTTCCCGCCGGGCAATAACCCTGTATACGCAAACGATGAAACATATTCTAATCCAACTGATTGGTTTCCTTTATTCGTAATAGTGGTCCAACAACGAATTACTGGAATTTGATTATAAAACTGAATATGAACTTCTACTTCTAAATCTGTTTTTACATCTATCATCTGAAATACAAGTTTTCGACCTTTATCTGTAGGCATATCTTCTATCTGCTGTAAACGAAGTCTTTTAGCAGGTAATGTACCGGTGTGCTTAGAACCATGATGATCATCGTGATTCTCACCACTGGCTTGTATTTCTACCATTCTGAATTTAGCTCTCTTTTTTTCAGACCATTGCTTGGCTTCTGGATAAGCATGTGTCCCAATATACAATAATCGTACATCTTGATCTTCAGTAATTTCGATTAATATATGAATACCATTTTCTTCAATTTCTAACCATTGAGTTGGTTGTAAAAACATAAAGTAGGCTCCTAGTTCATTATTTTTATCATTGCGTTATAGTTAACCTTTTACTGCACCTGCTGTCATACCTTCTACAAGGAAACGTTGTAGAAATAAAAACATAATAACTACAGGAAGTACGCTCAATACAGAAGAAGCCATCATGCTACCCCAATCGGTCTGATACAATCCTTTAAATAAGTATATTCCCGGTGTTAGTGTACGGTGCTGTTCATCATTAATAAATACGAATCCGAACATAAATTCATTCCATGAATTCAAAAACCCGAACATACTTGTAGAGACTAGACTGGGTAATGACACAGGTAACAAAATCCGAAAAATAGTACCTACTCGTGTGCAACCATCGATTTCGGCAGACTCTTCCATATCAATTGGAATCGAGTCAAAAAAACCTTTCATCATAAATGTACATAATGGCACTGTAAATGTTGTATACGCCAATATAAGCGAATTATACGTATTAATTAAATGCAGTTCTTTCATCGTTAGGTATAAAGGAATTAATAATAACACTCCTGGAATCATCTGTGAGAGTAACATCGCTACCCCAAACAACTTCACACCGCGAAAGCGAACAAATCGACTTAACGCATATCCTGCAAAAATAGAAATGATCAATGAAGCTGCTGTCACCACTAAAGAAACATACACGCTATTTTTGAAAAAGGTTAAAAAGCTAGAACCTGTTAATACATTAATAAAGTGTTCTATTGTAGGATGCTGAATCAAAAAACTGGGTGTTAATGTACGAATCTCATTATCAGGTTTTAATGAAGTCACTACCATCCATAAGAATGGAAACAAACAATAGAAAGAAAATCCGATGAGTACAATATAAGTAATACTTTGTACTATCCATTGTTTCCGTTTGCTTATAAGCATATCTATCTACTCCTTACCTATAGTCTAGTTTTTAGATTTACGACTATTGATCACATAATACATAATAAATGCTGTCATCATTACTCCAAGCATCATAGAAGATAATGCCGAAGCATTTCCAAAGTTATAATCTTCCATCGCATAGCGATAAATCTGAATCGGCAACGTCTCTGAAGAATACAATGGGCCACCTTGTGTCATAATCCATATAAAGTCGAAGTTGATAGCTGTCCAAATTAAATGTACAAAAATAAGGGTTAACGATATCGTTTTTAACTGTGGTAATACGATATAAAAAAAGCGCACGCGGATGCCTGCACCATCAATAGCTGCTGCTTCCATCACTTCTTTGGATACAGTTTGTAATCCAGCTAATAAGCTGATTGTAAAGAAAGGAAAGCTTCTCCATATGTTCACAAAAACGATAGTGAATAAAGCAGTATTCATTTCTCCTAACCAATAGTACGGTTTATCAATGACACCTAATTGGATCAACCAATAGTTAATTACGCCATAATCAGGTGCAAGCATCCATGTCCAAGTCATCCCTGCAATAACGATCGGCACTACCCACGGTATAATAATGATTCCACGAAATAATGTTCTCCCACGTATAGGTTGATTCAAAGCAATAGCTGAACTTAAACCAAGTATATATTCTCCAGTTACAGACAATAACGTCCAGATAATTGTATTTCGTAATGCAGTCAAAAAATATTCATTTGATAATACTTCTCGATAATTGGCTAAATGAGCAAAACCCGTTTGAGTTGCATTGAGCATATTTTTGAATTGAAAACTATCCCACACTACTGTAATTAAAGGGTACGCATTTAAAAGTAAAAAAAAAGCAAAAGCAGGTAAAACAAAATAATAAGCAACTAATCGTATTCGTTTTTCTCTCAATGTCAACATCATATTCACCACTTTTTTCAAGATAGCCTAAATAAATAATGTGGTTTGAACAATATCTATTTAGGCTTTAGCTCGTTCAAGTTAAACGAAATTAACTGCCACTCAATTGATTGGTTTTTTGCAAATTCTCATTAATAGCTTGTGACAACCAAGTAGCTATTTGTTCAGGTGAATCGTTTTTGAGCATCAAGCGAGCAATAGAGTCTTCCATTGATTGACTGATCCCACTTAAAGATACTGGCGGAAACGAAACGCCTTGCGAGGTCAATTTCATAAACTCTTTGCCCCATTTATCACTTTCTACATCGGTTCGAGCAGATTTGGATGGGTTGACAGCTTGTTGATATTCTTTGCTCATTAAAAATGAAGCAAATTCCCAAGCTTGTTTGGTATGTTCGGTGTTATACACAAATAATGGCGCTACCTCCATAAACGTAGCTGGTTGGTCGCTATACGGTGGAGCAGCAATTTTGACATCACTCATTCCTTCTGGATTTTCGGATGTACGTCCTTCAATCCAAGCTCCATTTACAACCATTGCGTATTGAGCCAATACAAAGTTCTGATCTTCTTCTTCCCAACCCCATGTTTTGGCATTAGGATCTACTACCTGTTGCGCATTCATATCTTTATAAAATTGGAACACTTCTGCTACTTTTTGTAATGCTTGCGGATTATCTTGCCACGTATTTTTATATTTTCCATCTGCTTGTTTTTCTGCTATAGATAGACCTTTTTGCGCTAAATATGTCATCAACTCTTGTGAAGCACGAACTCCTGTACCAGCAAATCCAAAAGCATATTTGTTTGTTTTTGCTTTGATAACAGGTCCCATTTGAAGTAACTCATCCCACGTTTTTGGTGGTGCATCATAACCAGCTTGTTTTAAAATATTCTCATGATATAGCAATGCTCTTATACCTAAATAGTTAGGCAAAGCTTTTACTTTTTCATCAATTGTTAACGCCTTCATTACATTTGGATAAAAAATATCTTTGTCTTTCCATTCATTCATATAAGGTGTCAAATCAGCAAGCGCATTCATTTGATTAAACTCGCCTACCCATTCGCCTAGCCCCCAACTAAGGTCAGGAGAATCACCGGCTGTTATAGCAGCTACTAATTTGTCATGCAATACATCATACGTAATCACTTGTAGATTGATATTGATATCTGTATGTTCTTGATCGAACTTTTTGATCTGTTGTTCTATCGTTTTACCTTCCGTCGTACTAGGATCAAGTGCAGCCCAAAAATTTAGAGTTACTGCTTGATCAGTGGAACCTTCATTAGATGTTGTAGCGTTAGAAGCACTGCCACTACAGCCTGTCATCATAACAATTGCTGCCATAGCTACAATCGCTAACTTGCTCATCTTTTTGTATCTCATTGGTTGTTGTCTCATGGTCTTCTCCCCTTTATATTTCATGAATGAAGTAGTTTCTGAATTTATTGTAAGCGATATCAATAATCCTTTATATGTGAATAAATTCAGATAAATGTTTAATTTATTCAACATTATTAAGACTCATTATTTTCGGTTTTATGATGTTGCTTAAATAGACTTGGTTGAGTACCTACTATTTTTTTAAACACCTGACTAAAATAACGTGCATCGCTATATCCTACTTTTTCAGCAATCTCATATGTTTTTAAATCTGTGCTTACCAATAATGTTTTAGCTTTTTCTATCCTGATTTTTGTCAAAAACTCTAAAAATCCTTCACCTGTTTCGTTTTTAAATAACGTACAAAAATAATTTTTATTAATAAAAAATCGTTGTGAAATATTTTCTAAAGTGACAGTATTATAATTTTCTTGGCTGTATACTTTGATTGTTTTGATTAACTGACTACCTGATTTGGTACGTAAATTCCCGGAAACTTGTTGTACATGTAGCTCTATTATTTGTTGAAAGATATATTTTACTTTTTCAATATTTAGCTCTACTAAATGGAATTTGGCTTCTACTAATAACAACATCATTTGAGCATGATCAGTGCTTGCTTCGACCCGGTTAAGTAACTGAACAATACCTATCTTGATTTCTCGACTACTCATCTTGTCGATTGCTTCCTTTTTAAATACGTGATTGAGCTTGTCTATAAATTGTTGCCCACTACGTTCCGAGGCGGTTTCAATTGTAATTTTCAACAATGTATTTAGCTCTTTCCATATTTCTTCACCAACAGATTTATGATGTTGAACTTCAGCTTCATCTTTACCGAAAAAAGCAATGGTATCTGTGTGGGATAGTGTTAAATGATCGATAGCATGAATCGATTCAGTATATGCTTTCTTTATAGCTGTAATACGCTGCTTTTTAGCACTCACACCAATTTTGATTGTAATATGCAAATAAGCAGTTAATGCAGTATGAATTCTTTTAAGCCAATGTGTAAACAAATGTTCCGATATATCTGCACGTACAAAAAATAAAAATTCATTCAATTCATTCAAGTTTCTAAACACTTCTGTGTCTGCGTAATACGTTGCAACGTTTTCTTTAATAATATTTCGAGCAGCAAAATAAAAAATAGACAAATCTCCTTTGTAACGACTATTCATATTAGAGGTTAAATCAAATAATTTGATAGTAACGATATAATACGGATACTCTGGTAATGGAAATTTAAGTTGATCTGCTTCAACAATCAATTCATTTTCTTCTCGTTGTGCTGTACTTAGAAGATGACTTAACCATTCATCTTGCATTAATTGGATACCTTGATATAATCGAGCATTCTGATTACGAGATTCATGTTGTTGTTTGGATTCTTGTTTTATTTGCTCTTCTAATTTACTTAGTAAGATTAGCAATTCAGCTTCATTTAACGGTTTGAGTAAGTAATCGACTACATTTAATAAAAAGGCAGGACGTGAATAATCAAAATCGTTATATCCGCTTAAAGCAATCGCTTTGGCAGTATAAGAGGAATTTTTTAACCATGCCAAAAATTCTAAGCCATCCATATGAGGCATTCGAATATCAGTTAAGATCACATCAGGTTGATGTTGTTCTACCATTTGACATGCTTCTTCTCCGTTATACGCATGACCTACAATAGACCAACCATAGTGTTCCCAATGGATACATTGTTTTAATTGATTGTGTATAGTCATTTCATCATCTACAATAAGAACTTTCATCTGGGGTTAAACTCCTTTAAGGGCAGACGGAACACAATCATTGTTCCAGTACCTGCTTTACTATATACTTGTATGCCATATTGAGTTCCACAAATGAACTTAATACGTGTCTGAATATTAATTAATCCGATAGAATCTAATGTTTGTTGTGAAGCGGTATGATACTGCTCTAACACAGATGATAATTGGTGAAGATTTTCTTCAGATATGCCTATTCCGTTATCTAATAATCGAATAATAATTTCAGAGTGAATATAGTCTATAGAAGCGGTAAGACGCATTAGTTTCCTACTATTCAGCTGTGGAATTAATCCATGTTCGACTGCATTTTCAATAACAGGTTGCAAAATAAGTTTGGGAATCCATACCGAGTTTATTTCAGGACTTACATGAATACGAATTCCTATGCCTTCTGGCAATCGCTTGTTGATAATTAATAAGTAATTACGAATATGAGAAATTTCACTTTTGACTTGAACCCATTCTTCATTGATATTGATATTGTATCTATACATATTGCTAAGCGATTGACAGATTATACGCATCTCTGGAACTTGATTTACAGCAGCAATATTGGAAATTAGTTGTAAGGTATTGAACAAAAAATGGGGCGATATCTGAGCTTGTAATGCTTTAATTTGTGACTGTTGATTAATCAATTGTAATTTCAATTCATAGTTCATATGATTTTGGATTTTGTCGATCATACGATTAAAATGTTTACTCAAAAATCCGATTTCATCATAAGCTAAAATCTGCACTCTAGCATTGTAATTACCTTTTTCGATTTCATTCATTTTTTTCCGAAGTTCAATAATAGGACGAGTGATACTATAACTCAGCAAAATAGATAACAAAATCATAATAACAAGCGAACCTATGATAATTGCAAATGCCAAATGTCGAAAAAAGATTAATTGCGGATTGGTTTGAAATTCATAATGCAAAATAAGACCATTTGAACCGAGTGGGGTTTGGATCATTTTGCTCTGTTTATCACTATCCGCATAATGATATGTTTTGCCGATCTGACTATGATCAGAATGATAAATAATGTTTTGATCATGATCTGAAATAATAATTTTACCTTTATAAAAGGTATTGTATCGTTCTACCATCGTTGTGAATGGTTGTACTTGCATATCAATAGTTAACACAGCGAATGGATCACCCATCCATTTAATAGGATATAAATAATGAATAATAGGCTGATTATAAGGACTGTTATAATCAAATACGAGTGTTGGGGTTTTGTAAGGGGCATGCAAATGGTTAATTAGCGATTGATTATAAGAAGATTCTAATTGCAAATAATAATTAGGAAAAAATCCATTGTAATGTCTGCCTTTAAAATCAATTACATACATTCCTAAAATATGTTCGATATTAGAATTGTTATATATATTTAAATAAAATTGTTTGATTTGTAATCTTGTTTCATAATCCAATTCTTGTCGTGAATTAGACTTGCTAATAGTATGTAGACTGTTCACAAGTTCATATTGAGAATAGATTAAATAGGAGCTTTCTTGTAACTGATCTAGATACTGCTCTAATTGGATTCTCAAATCTTGTTGGATTCGATTTTGAGCAATCTTTTGGTCTTCTCGATCATTTTGAGAGATTTGATATAAAATAATAAGCGAAGTTAAAATTAGTGGACAAATCGTGGTAACTAGCATTGCTAATAAAATTTTTAAACGTACACTTTTATGCTTTATAGACATCAATCATCCCACCTCATTCTCGGATGTATTTATTATAATGAATATATTTAAAATTTAGTTAATATCTTGTCACTCTTATTTTCTTAGGTATGTAAGGATTAAGCATTGCGATTTTTGAAAGAAAACAGAGAGAAAACTGCCTTGTATCAGACAGTTTTCTCTGCAATGTAGTTTAGCTTTGATTCGAAGAATAAACATCAGCTATAACCGAATCGTTATTTGCTATTGAATTGCCAGTATTATTAATAATCGGCATTGCGATTTGAATACGATCGATGTTTGGCGCATAGGCTGAAGCGTTAGTAAATTTAATCGTATTTGTACCTGCTTTCAAATTCACATCAAATACCATAGTCTTATAATTATTCCACTGACGCGTATTAAAGAAATTAGGACTTTGCGCTTGATCTCCATTAACTGTAATAGTAGCTACACGTTCGACAACGTTATTATTGTACGAATGTTCCCCTTTTACTTCTGCATTTGCAAATGTGACAACCATTCGGTACTTCCCTGCTTTTGGCGCAGTAATATCGTTAAATTGTAAAGTGTTACTCGCTCCATTGCCGATATAACCAACATATTTTCCACCAGATGCTGCTGCATCATCTGTTACAATTGCAGTCCCTCCTAATACATTGCTGTTACTTTCAGCTTCATATGAATTGATCGCTGTTGTATTAGGGCTAATCTCTAAATAATCCAAGTTCACTGCATCGGATTCATCCGTTGTGAAGGCATTGTAACTGATACGATTAATACCTGCATTTAAAAATACAGAAGTTGTTTTTGTATTCCATGTATTCCAATTTGCTGTAGAATCCAGATTAACAGTTGTTAAATCACTTCCATTGAGAACTAATTTTAATTGACGGGTAGTAGGTGCATTGCTAAATGGGCCAGCACTATAGCGCAGATTCAAATTATAATAACCATTTGTAGGTGCACTCACTATAAATTCTGTTGACGCATTATTTGTATTTCCATAACCTTCTACAAAATAAGTGCCAGAATATCCTGTATTTGAACCATAAGTCACTTTAGCTGTTCCATTTAATTTTGCATATTCAGCTTCATAACGATTTGAACTGTTGTTAATTGTTTGGCTATTTGTATTAGGACTTACAATAATTTGATAAGCAGAAAGAGCTTTTAAATTATGAATAGGTACTGTAATCTGACCATTGGTAACTGGATAATTTTGCTCTTGCACACTATAAGGATCATTTGCAGGATTGGTACCTGAATTATTTACGCCTATAATAGATACATGCACATTTTTGCTCATGTATGATGCAGTATCCAAACCTTTAATCACAACATCTGTTGAGTATACATCTGAAGGATTAACAGAACCGCCAAATAGGATTCTAGCTTGTTTTTTATCGGGATCAAGAGCTGCTAATGCTTGTAATGATCCATTGGTTGTTGGTGGAGTAACTGTAACCGTATGACCTGTTAATTGACCATACCATTTGTACAACCACCAACCGCCTGTAGGTTTGTTGTTCTCGGTCACTAGATCATTTAATGTTCCGGCAGCCGTCCAATAAGCTAGCATTCCATCTACTTTGCTATTTTCTAAACGAGTCATCCATTGTATTAAATTACCAGGTACTCCAAGATCGCCAGAAATACGTGCATATTCGTTAATTGCAATCGGTATAGCTGAAATTCCTAATTTTTTTTCAACATTACGATAATGATTGTAATGGTTATACCAGTCTGTAAAGAAATCATTGCCCAGCTCATGCCATGTGGTGACATCCGGTAAAACATTATTATTTTTGGCATAAGTAAAGAAATCATCATAGAATTGAGCATGATAAGCAGCGAGATTTGGCCCAGCTATTTTGGCTTGAGAGTCCAATGAGCGAATATGATTATAGACTGTTTTCCAATCTGCAAAAAATTTATTTCTTGCTTCTTGTCCACTCGCATTATTGTAATTATTTATGCCTTGATACCAGATGCCATCAGGCTCATTAAAAGGAACATAGACAAATTTGGAATGATTAGGATCTGCTACTACTTTGGGTACCATTACGTCAATCTTTTTCAAATAATCTTGTAATCCCAAATTCTCATAAGGCCAATTTTCATAAATATCCTGCATATAAATTTGAATTTCTTTGCCGCCTGCTTTAATAAATTCCGGTGCTACTTTTAAAGCATCCCCATTCGGATGTTGTGCGCCATCAGGAGCTTTCTGCGCAATCGCTTGAGGATTTAGAGGTGTTAACATAGTAGATGAAGGAACTCCATCGCTGCCCAACCCATATAAAAAACCAGATGCTCCGTACTTCATACTGCCAGTATTGCTAGCAAGGTCTACTACAATCTGCGGGCTAGCTGCTTTAGCTGATCCTGATCCTCCCCATATACTCACCAGTACAGTTGTCACTACTAAAACTGAACTCCACTTTCTACTTCTCATAGCATCAAGCTCCTTTTAACATATAGTTTTTACAACCATCAAAAAAAGTAAGCGATTACATTTTCGTTTACAATACATACTTTATCAGTTACAAAAGCGGCTTTATAGGAGACAAAACTTAGAATACTGTTTTTTATATTCAGAAATTCGATATTTTTGACAAAGAAAAAAGACTAGCATATTTGCTAGCCTTTTTTTATTTGTTATATGTTCCTATTGCATTTGACGACACTTCTTCAGAATGCTGAATCGGGAGCAATAACGTAAATTCAGTGCCTTTGCCGATAATACTATCTGCTGTAATACTTCCATGATGAGCTTCTACGATATTACGTACAATCGCAAGACCCAGACCTGTACCACCAGCTTCGCCGCGTACACGAGCTTTATCTGCTTTGTAAAAGCGTTCAAAAATAAAAGGAAGATCGTCCATCGGTATACCTGCTCCTGTATCCTGGAATACCACACGCACATGCTCTTTTTCCATATGAGCTGTTACGGTAATTGTTCCACCAGCAGAAGTATGGCGAAAAGCATTATCAAGCAAGTTGGTGAATATTTGCTCTAACCGATCGACATCGGCATACAAATGCAAGAACTCGTCACGTACAAAGTTAAGTTTGAGTTCTCTTTCTTTGGCTCGAACAGTAAATTTGCGATAGACTCGATCCATTAATTCATTTAGATCAATCTCATCAAAATTCATATCGATATGACCAGCTTCCATGCGTGCAAGATCTAATAAATCTTGCACTAATCTACCCATACGTAATGATTCATCATAGATGACCTGCACCAATTCGTCGCTTTCTTCTTTGGACGTAGCCATCCCATCAAGCAATGCTTCACTATACCCTTGAATCATCTGCAAAGGTGTACGAATCTCATGAGATACATTAGCTACAAAGTCACGACGCATCTTCTCTGCTTTGACCTCATCTGTCACGTTACGCATTACCGATACGGTTCCGCGTACATCGTTACCCGAGTATAAAGGAGCCATATTAACAGACCAGACTTGCTGTTTGACATGAATATTAGAACTTTGATCCTGACGTTCTCGAATAACGCTCTGGAACATCGGATATAGAGGTTCTGGCACTTTGCTATCAGCCGTTGTTCCATCTTGTTCTTGACGTTCCCAGCCTGCTTTGTGCCACGTATCCATAATCATTTCGCCTGGTGGATTATGCAGAATCATATTTCCGGATTTATCGAATGTAATCACTGCATCTCCCATACTGCGGAGTATGCTTGCCATTTGTTCTTTTTCCAGCTGTAAATTCTGAATATTTTTTTCCAATTCTTCTGCCATATGATTAAATGCGCTTGCTAATTGACCAATCTCATCACTGGTTTGCAAAGATACGCGGGTATTGTATTTTCCTTTGCGAATCCCGTCTGCGGCTTGAATTAATTGCTGCATCGGTTGTGTAATTTTGGTCAATAAAAAAAGAGCAAAAAAAGTAGTCATCGAGAATCCTACGATCGAGACATAGGTAAATAACCGTTTGATCGAACCGGAATTGGTAAATGTACTATCGATATAAGGTAGCAAAAATAAACCGAGTGTTAACAGTACACAAGCCACTAATGCGCTAATCGTCAGCCACAACTTACCGACAAGCGTTCTCCAGAAGTCCACTTATTTTGGAACCTCTAACTTGTAACCAACGCCCCATACCGTAGTGATCATTGCGGCTGATTCAGGTGATACTTTATTTAGCTTCTCACGCAACCGTTTTACATGGGTATCTACTGTACGCAAATCACCAAAAAACTCGTAATTCCATACATCTTTGAGCAATTCTTCACGTGAGAATACTTTATCCGGCGATACCGCTAGAAAATGGAGCAATTCGTATTCTTTCGGCGTTAAGCTAATCTCGTGTCCACTTGCGGTTACACGATGCGCATCATGCTCAATAATCAGGTTTGGAAATACGATATTGTTGCTTGAATTGTTTTCTTGAGAAAGGTACGCTGTTGCTGAAGAGCGACGCATAATCGCTTTGACCCGATAGATCACTTCACGCGGACTGAATGGCTTAACGACATAATCATCTGCGCCCACTTCAAATCCTTGCACACGATTGACTTCTTCCCCTTTAGCGGTAAGCATCAATACGGGTGTTGATTTGACTTGACGTAGACGACTACATACTTCGATACCATCGATTCCCGGCAACATTAGATCAAGCATAATTAAGCCGTAATCTTCTGCTACTGCTTTGCGTAGCGCAGCTTCTCCGTCTTCAGCTTCATCAATCTCATAGCCTTCTTTTTCTAAATACATGCGTAGTAAACGGCGAATACGTTCTTCGTCATCCACTACTAAAATGCGATTCATCTGGTCACTCATTCACTAAAGCCTCCTAGCTGTCATCAATGGATATAAATGATCTCTATGTTATGCTTTACCGCTGCTTTTTAGCTTATCAATTTCTTCTTTGGTCAGGTGGCGATATAGACCACGCTTCAAATTACCTACGAGTAATTCACCAAAAGAAATCCGTTTCAACCGAATCACTTTATGAGATAAAGCTTCGAACATACGACGAATCTGACGGTTTCTACCTTCATGAATCGTTACACGTATCGTTGCTTGCTTCTTCTCTGTATCAATATCATAATAATCCGCTTCAGCAGGTTGAGTCATTCCATCTTCCAATTGAATCCCTTGGCGGAATTTCTCTAGTGCTGTACCGTGTGGTACGCCTTCTACCGTTACATGATATGTTTTGGGTACGTGATGTCTTGGATGAGTTAAGCGATTAGCCAGTTCTCCATCATTCGTCAAAATTAAAAGACCTTCTGAATCGTAATCCAGTCGTCCTACAGGATATACACGTTCACGAACACCTTTAAGATAATCGCCTACAATTTTACGTCCTTCTGGATCAGAAGCACTTGTAATAACCCCTTTAGGTTTGTTGAACATAATATATACTTTTTTCTCCGCAGCAATCGATCGTCCATTAACAATAATCTCGTCCACTGTTGGATCTGCTTTGGTTCCAAGCTCAGTGACAACTTCACCATTGAGAGTTACTTTACCTGCTACAATTAACTCTTCACATTTACGTCGGGAAGCTATACCTGCTTGTGCTAATATTTTTTGCAATCGTTCCATAATAGTTAATTCACCTCACACTAATGATACTCATCTATGCACAAAATCACAAGACACTCCCCAAGTTTATTGTGATTTTAGGGAGTTTCATGTGATTTTGAAAGAATATATAGAGAAGCACAACTGACTATTTCATCAATCTAGATCAAATCTTACGAAATATGGATAAAATCTGCCATCGATTGAACTTGCAAATCTTCTGGCTTCGCAGGTACAAATTGTGGTGAATGAGATACCGATGGTTGTACAATATTGGATTCAGACTGCATTTCGTTAGCATGGTGCACATCTTCTAGTGTCTGTAATTGCTTGAATTGAATTGTTTTGGTCACTCCAGGAATCAGATCAAAGAAGTTATCGCTAAATATGCCTTCGCTTGCTGTATTTAACCATACCTGACGTGCCAACACATCTGTGGTCAATTCATAAGCAATAACGCCATCGACTTCTGTTTCTGCGATTTGAATATTCGGTTGTTGTAAAGGTAACTCGGTTGCAGATACAAAATAAGCAATCTCTGTATGAAGTAGTTGATTTTCGTGCTCTAATTCTGCTACCAGAATCGCTTCTGCTGGATTGACGTCTCCAAGTAACTGTTCTGTCGTCAAAGATAGTAATTGAATCGCTTCTCCGCCTGCAAGGGTAAGAGATTGCGGCATTTCTTTGTACAATGTACCGTCTATTCCAAGTACTTTGACACGAACTGTTAATGATTTGGGTGCAATCAGATCAGAGACAAGATGAATATTGACTGTACCTGAAGCTGAATTATCAATCGATAATAAAATATCTTCAAAGCTACGTTTAGCATAATATTGAACAGCTTTCCAGCGACCATAGTAATCCATACTTGACCATGATGCGACAGGCCAGCAATCATTCATTTGCCAGTATAATGTTCCCATACAATACGGTTTACGGCGACGATGAGCTTCGATGGCAGTTTTCATCGCTTCAGCTTGTAGAACCTGACTCATATACAGAAACGAAGGAAAATCTTTAGGTGCTGGTAAATATTTATCCATGTATTCTTTGATCAATCGATTGCCTGCTCCATTTTTCTGATGACGAAGCATGACTTCAGATTCTAATTCCAAATCGGATTCTTCAGCATACGTACGAACCGATTTGTACTCTGGAAACGATTGGAACCCATACTCACTCATAAATCGACCGATATACGTATTGTAGCGTTCAAATGGCTCACTGTTATGCCATACACCCCAATAGTGGATATCTCCAGAATCTGTTATGCCATGTGTATGTTGTTTTTCATTATTTGTCACTGCAACGATTGGCGATGACGGCCAGTATGAGATACCCGGATGCTCTACTCGCACTACTTCTGGTAATAACTCATGGAATAATGACTCATAATCAGCCCAGATCTGTGCACGCTGTTCTGTATTGTAGTCTTTTTTCCAACCCCAACCACCATCTTCTACATATTGAGACCACGCAGAATCGATCTCATTATTACCACACCAGAGTACAATACTTGGATGATTACGTAGTCGGCGAATATTATCTTCGGCTTCGGCTTGAACACTATCTAAAAACTCTTCATCACCTGGATACATACTGCAAGCAAACATAAAATCCTGCCATACCAGAATACCGTATTCGTCACAGAGGTCATAGAATTCATCATTTTCATAAATACCGCCACCCCACACACGAAGCATATTCATATTGGATTCTATAGCGGTTACAATCTCATGACGATAACGCTCTAATGTCACTCGTGGTGAGAAGCTGTCATTCGGAATATGGTTCGCCCCTTTAGCAAAGACAGGTACACCATTCAGTTCAAAATAAAACGAAGTGCCCGGATAATCTGGATGAGGTTCAGTCACCAGACGGATGGAGCGAATACCTGTCCGTTCTGATTTCACAGCCAGTGTCTGATTCTGCTCTAACACCTCTACTGTAAACGTATACAGATGAGCGTCTCCTAGACCTCTTGACCACCATAATTTAGGATTATCCAGTAAAAGTGGAATCTGTACAGCATCTGTACCTTCCGCTAATGTCACTGTCTGTTCCCAATTCTGTCCATCCGTATATACACGCAAGTTCACCTGACGTTCTTGTTCTGAATAAATTTGGACAACAGCTGTAAGATCAGCAGATTCTACATGCACTTGATTTTGACGAATATATACATTTTCGATACGTACGTCTGACCATGCGACTAATTCAGCTTCACGCCAGATACCACTAGTTACAAAACGTGGACCCCAATCCCAGCCATAATGATAAGGAGCTTTACGAGCAAATATACTCACTCTTTGATCTCCTAGCTCACCAACTTCAGATTGATCATTGCTCGCAGGTAATCCGTAACCTAATGCTTTTAGCTTCGGTAAGTCTTCCATAATAGGAGAGCGGAAATGAATACGAATATCGTTAGCGCCTAATTTTACATAGGGCTTTACATCTGCACGCCATGTGCGGAACATATTATCTGCTGATAGTACATGCTGTTCATTAACATATACATCTGCATAGGTATCCAGACCAGCAAATACAAGTTCAATATGCGAATGATTGAGCACAGGTGCTTCTACATCAATCGTTGTTATGTACTCCCAATCTTTTTTATCAATCCATTGTACGTCTTTTTCATTCGTACCATAAAAAGGATTCGAAATTTTACCATTATCTAATAAGTCAGTATGCACTGTTCCTGGCACAGTAGCCGGTAACCATTCTGATTCATCGACAGCTTTGAAAGTCCATTGCTTTAACGATTGACGAAATTGTAGCGCTTGCAAATTAGTCATAAGACAAATTCATCCTTCCAATATTAGGTTATGAGTACACCTTACTACGACTGCATTTAAGAAGCAAATCGACTACTACGCTCTAACGTCTATGTTACTAGATTACATGACTGAATACGACAATTTGCAATCGATTACACGGTTTTACTGTTTTTAAGACTGACTTATCAATTGAATATTTTGGTATCTATTTTGCTTTCAAACTTACCCTCTTTCTGCATGATTTTGATTACATTTTTAAAATAAATATTGACAAAAAAATCACATCGTTTTAAAGTTTGAGAGTCGTTGTATGATAATGATTATCAATTTCATTCTATATTAAAGGGGAATTTACGTATGAAAAAAATGTTGTTACCATTAATGATGGTGATTGTGTTGGTATTAAGCGCATGTGGCAATCAGTCTGGTAATACGGCCACTACCGATAAAGCAAGTTCTACAGAAACAGGCACTTCTGCTCCAGCTACTACTGGTACTATCACTTATCAATCCGAGACAGGCCCTGTAGAAGTTCCTGCTAATCCACAACGTGTAATCGCTCTAGCAGGTTATGCAGGTAACTTAATTGCTCTTGGTGTTCCTCTAGTTGGTGTAGATTCATGGACCAAAGCTGATCCTAACTTTGCAGAGCAATTAAAAGATGTCGCTGAAGTATCTGATGATAATTTAGAAAAAATAATCGAACTCAAACCAGATCTAATTATTGCGGCAAGCGATACTAAAAACATAGAAAAATTAAAAAAACTCGCTCCAGTTGTTACTTATACTTATAACAAAGTCGATTATTTAACACAGATTGAAGAAATCGCTAAAGCGGTAAATCAAGCAGACAAAGGCGCTGCGTGGATTGCTGACTTTAAAGAACGTGCACAAAAAGCAGGTGCTGAAATCAAAGCTAAAATCGGTGATGATGCTACTGTAACTGTTATGGAAGGCGATTCTAAGCAGCTGTATGTGTTCGGTAGCGCTTGGGGGCGGGGTACAGAAATCATTTATCAAGCGATGGGTCTGAAAATGCCTGAAAAAGTAAAAGAAATGACTTCGAAAAAAGGATATTATGATCTATCGCTTGAAGTATTGCCTGAATATTTAGGAGATTATGTTTTCTATAGTAAAGATCCTAGCGTAGATGCTTCGTTCCAGGATACAGATACGTACAAAAATATTCCGGCTGTTAAAAACAAGCGTGTATTTGAAGTAGATGCACGTGGATTCTACTTTAATGATGCAGCATCACTTGATTATCAGCTTGACTTTATTACCAAATCGTTGCTAGGTAAATCTTAAATGTAAATGACAAATGAAAAGAAGGAGCGCCTAGCGTTCCTTCTTTTCTAAATACAGAGAAGGAAACGATCCGTATAATGAAAAATGCTATGACTACCAAACATTTTCAAGCTTTTCTGATCAAGTTAATATTGATGTTGTTGCTATTTGTTGTTGTATTTGTAATCGCTATTATGGTCGGTGCTAAAAATATTTCATTATCTGATATCTGGAATGCGATATTTCATCCGCAAATCACAGGTGGCGATATTTCGATTATTCGTGAATTGCGTCTGCCGCGTGAGATTGGCGGCGTGCTGGTAGGAGCTGCGCTGGCTGTTGCCGGGGCTATTATGCAAGGTCTTACGCGTAATCCTTTAGCCGATCCCGGTTTACTCGGATTAAGTTCTGGTGCAAATGCTGCACTGGCTGTCGCTCTCGTTTTTCTACCAAGCGTTGGTTACTTCGGTATTATGATCGCTTGTTTTATCGGGGCTGCTGTAGGCATGTTACTTGTTTTTGGATTGACCGCACTGCGTAAACGGAATATGTCGCCATTGCGTATGGTGCTGGCAGGAGCAGCCGTTTCGGCTTTGTTATCGGCTGTCGCTGAAGGAATCAGTCTACAATTTAAAATTTCTAAAAATGTAACGATGTGGACATCTGGCGGATTGATCGGTACTACATGGGGACAGATTCAAAGTATTACCCCTGTTATCGTAATCTGTATTGTGATCGCTATTCTCTGTTCACGTCAATTAACCATTCTTAGCTTAAATGAAAGCACTGCTGTAGGATTGGGTCTGCAAACACATCAGATCAAAATGATTTTATTTGTACTAATTACATTACTTGCAGGAGCATCAGTAGCATTGGTTGGAAATCTGGCATTTATCGGGCTGATGATTCCTCATCTTGTACGTATGATTGCAGGTACTGATTATCGTACGATTTTGCCACTATCTGCGATTGCTGGCGCTACCTTTATGGTATTCGCAGATACGTTAGCACGCATGATCAATGCTCCTTTTGAGACACCAATTGCAGCTATTATCGCTATTATTGGACTGCCTTTCTTTCTACTGATTGTGCGGAAAGGAGTGCGTTCATTATGATGAAGCAACTACAACCTGCCCGTCAGCAAAAAATGATTCTTGGTATATTGACCATTATTATTTTAATTACAATGGTGATTGCACTCAGTGTTGGTGCTTCTTCTGTATCGTTTGACCGACTGATTCCTACATTGCTGGGGAACGGTACATTTGTAGATGACTTTGTACTGTTCTCGATTCGATTGCCTCGTATGTTAGTGACATTGCTAGCAGGAATGGCGCTTGCTTTGGCGGGTTCTGTGTTGCAAGGTGTTACTCGCAATGAATTAGCTGATCCCGGGATTGTCGGTATTAATGCAGGTGCAGGTCTGGGTGTAACTGTATTTTTCTTATTTGCTCCACTTGAAGTTGGAACATTTGTCTACATATTGCCTGTCGTTGCTTTTGCAGGAGCATTGATTACCGCTGTATTGATTTACCTCTTTTCCTATAGTCGTACTGAAGGTATGCAACCGATGAAATTCATTATCACAGGAGTCGGATTTTCATTAGCATTATCCGGTTGTATGATTGTGTTGATCTCTTCGGTAGATCGAGTAAAAGTCGATTTTATTTCAAGATGGTTAGCTGGCAATGTGTGGGGAACAGATTGGCCATTTGTGATCGCACTGTTACCGTGGTTGATTGTGCTGGTTCCATTTGTATTGTACAAATCCCGTTCATTGAATCTATTAGCACTCAATGAAGGAACAGCGATTGGTGCAGGTGTACCGATTCAAAAAGATCGCATTTTGCTTATGTTAGCTGCTGTCGCTCTTGCCGCTTCTGCGGTATCTGTTACAGGCGGTATTGCTTTTATCGGGCTGATGGCTCCTCATATCGCGAGGGCATTAGTAGGCCCACGACATCAACTATTTGTACCTGTATCGATTTTGATCGGTGGTTGGTTATTGTTGCTTGCAGATACAATCGGTCGTAACCTTGCTGATCCTGATGGAATGCCTGCGGGAATCGTAGTCGCTTTGATCGGAGCACCGTATTTTCTTTACTTGCTGTTGAAAAAGTAATACTTATCGAAAATAACTGTATAATTAACAGTAAAAAGATACGCAAAAAGCCAAAATGATTGTCGGATCAATTCCCAATCATTTTGGCTTTTTTTGGACTATATCATCTTATCTAAGATTCTATTCAGATTACTTGTGTGCTGGATAGCTCAGGTTAATCTAGTGGTGTATTTTTGGAAGAGTCCGACGGTGTAGCGATAGTCTGATCAGAAGTAGAACGTTCTTCTGCACCTAATCCCTGATCAGATACAATATCTTCTGCTATTTCTGTGAGCTCTTCACCCAATTCTTCTAACGCTTCTATATCTTCACTATGAACCTGTTCTTCCAAACGTTCGAACAATAGCTGTGTTTCCCCTTCGAGATCTTCCGCATTTTCAAAAGCAGACGCATCGGGAAGTTCACGAATATTGCCAAGTCCGAAATAATCTAAAAATGATTTGGTCGTACCGTATAAAATAGGGCGTCCTATTGCTTCAGCCCGTCCAGTTTCTTGAATCAAATCTTTATTGACTAATGTGTAAATTGCACGCTCGGATTTGACACCACGAATCTCTTCAATCTCAATTCGTGTAATCGGCTGGCGATACGCTACAATCGATAATGTTTCAAGCGCAGCTTGAGATAAAGAAGAACGGGAAGGGGAGTATGCCAATCGTTCATAATATTCAGCATGTGCACGTATCGTAGATAACTGATAGCCACCTGCGATATTAACCACCTGAATCCCCCGTCTTGCTTTTTTCAGATCAGCTTGCAGTTCTTCGATAGCGATCTGTACCGTTTGTACCGGTTGATCGGTCACTTCTGAAATCTGCTTCGCATTCAATCCTTCTTCTCCAGCCAGAAATAACATACCTTCAATAATCGACTTCAATTTCTGGGACTTCATTGTTACTTATTTCACCTCTCCACTCCATCACGATATCGTCAAAAAGCCGGCTTTGGTAGCAGGAAATTTGCTTCATTTTCATTAATTCCAGCACAGCCAAAAAAGTCACCACGATCTCATGACGATACATTTCCTGGTGTAGCAGTTTGGAAAACAACAAGCTTTCTCCTTTTCCTAACCCTTGAAACCGGGTAGACACTTCACGTATCCGATCCTTCACCGAAATCTCATCACGCTGAATCCGGGTCACCTGTGTACGGCGTACGACTTTACGAAGAGCTTTACGAAAAGCCTCCATCAAATCTATCGTATGCAGACCTTCCACTGGATTCACATCGTCTTTCGGCATAAAAGGGGTCAAGTCTTCCGGCTCTTTTGTAAAAATCAGGCTACGCTCGGTTTCCATTTCTCGCAAATGCACAGCAATTCCTTTGTACTTGCGGTATTCCACCAGCTTGCGTACTAACTCTGCACGCGGGTCCAGATCGTCTTCCTCATAATAATCAAAATCATCCATCTCCATCACAGGCGGACGTGGCAATAGCAATTTGCTTTTGATCGACAATAATGTCGCTGCCATCACTAGAAATTCACTGGTCACTTCAAGTTCCAATTCTTTCATGCTATGAAGATATTCCAGATATTGATCTGTAATTTTGCTGATCGGAATATCCTGGATATTAATTTCAGATTCATCAATTAAATGAAGCAACAAATCGAGCGGCCCTTCAAACGTTTCCAGTTTGTACAGTACAGTCGTCACTGGACCACTCCTCTTAATCAATAGATTCTCATCTCTTATTGTATCTTAATCGCGCACTTTTCACAGTATATATTCAGCAAAAAAAGGGCAATCCCTGTTTCTGCCCTTTTTTTCGCTTATTATTTTATTATCATACGATAAATATTGTAGATATAATATATACATTTGCAGTAAACACGACATCAATAACATCAAAACAATCTTTTATTGTACAAGATGAATGATTACCAAATGAACTAAAACATATACCATATCAAACTACATTCAAGCGTACGTGCTTATTGCTCAAAGATAGACTTGATCTATTATTTCATCATTTTAGTTAAATTCGCCATTTCGATCGCTGCGTTAGCTGAATCCCAACCTTTATTACCTGCTTTGGTTCCTGCGCGTTCAATCGCTTGTTCAATACTTTCAGTCGTTACAATACCGAAAATAACAGGTACGCCTGTTTTCAAATTAATCGCAGATACGCCTTTAGCTACTTCATTACATACATAATCATAATGAGTTGTAGATCCGCGGATTACTGTACCTAATGTGATCACTGCATCATACTTTCCGCTTTCAGCCATTTTTTGCGCAACTAAAGGAATTTCAAAAGCTCCTGGAACCCATGCCACATCAATATCATTTTCAGCAGTACCATGACGCTTGAGTGCATCAAGTGCTCCACCTAACAATTTGGTGGTAATAAACTCATTAAAACGTCCAACAACGATACCAAATTTAAGATCCTGCGCGATTAAATGTCCTTCAAAAATATTAGCCATAGTGTTCATCCTCTTTTCGGTAGATTAGTTTGAGTGGGTATTCACAGTTGGAGACGTCTGCTCCAAATAAGCTATTAAAGCTTGAATGCTGATCAATTGAAGATGGTGTTGCTTGGCGATTGCTTCAAGCTCCGGTAAACGCGCCATCGTGCCGTCTGTATTCATAATTTCACAGATCACACCAGCAGGTGGAGCATCACATAAGCGTGCCAAATCAATCGCTGCTTCTGTATGCCCGGGACGTTGCCGTACACCGCCTTCACTTGCAATCAATGGAAACATATGACCCGGACGGCGAAAATGGGCTGGTGTAGCTTCTGGATCGGTCAGACCTATTACTGTCATAGATCGCTCTTGTGCAGAGATACCTGTAGAAGTGCTAATATGATCGACGGATACCGTAAAAGCTGTGCCATGATAATCAGTATTTTGTGCTACCATCGGAATCAGTTCTAACTCGGCAGCACGTCCACTTGTGATCGGAGCACATACCAAGCCTCGACCTTCTGTGACCATAAAGTTGATCACTTCAGGGGTAGCACGATCTGCCAAAGCGATAAAGTCGCCTTCATTTTCCCGATCTTCATCATCGACTACGATAATCACTTTGCCCTGTTTAAGATCAGCTACTGCTGCTTCTATCGCATCTAAGTTTGTAGATTTGTGATTCATCGATATAACCTCCCTCTTGAACCATGTCGCGCTTATAGTACCAAGCGCTTATTGTAAGATATTTTGCTTTGCAAAAATCATTTTTTTATTGAAACCTTGTCGCGCTTATGGTGCCAAGCGCTTACTGTAAGATATTTTGCTTTGCAAAAATCATTTTTTTATTGAATCTTGTCGCGCTTATGGTGCCAAGCGCTTACTGTAAGATATTTTGCTTTGCAAAAATCATCCTTTATTAAACCTTGTCGCGCTTTTACTTCCAAGCGCTTACATATATCCATTTTCTTGCAAAAATCGGCTTGTGATTGATGGCTTTTTCTGACTGGTGGCATCATTCGCTGTATTCGATTGGTATTGTAGTAAATGCTCCACATACTTACCAAGCACATCGCATTCAATATTGACCATATCGCCTGCTTTTCGATAAGCAAGTACAGTTTCTTTGAGTGTATGTGGAATGATAGAGATTGTGAATGAAGTCGTTGTTACCGATACAACCGTCAAGCTGATGCCATCGACAGTGATAGACCCTTTCGGAATAATATAACGAAATAAATCATGATCGGTCGGAGCAATCTGGAAAATAACAGCATTCTGGTTGCTTTGTATTTGTTCAATATGTGCTGTGCCATCCACATGACCTTGTACGATATGCCCTCCGAAGCGTCCATTCGCTATCATTGCTCGCTCTAGATTAATAGGGCTGCCTGTTTTTAACTGTTTAAGACTAGAAGAACGATACGTTTCTGGCATGACATCTACAGTAAATAGAGAATCTGCTATCGTGGTAACCGTTAAGCATACCCCGTTGCATGAGACACTATCTCCAATCTGAAGTCCGTCCATAATACGTGATGCTTGAATACCAAGAACCATCGTTTCACCGCGCCGTCCATTTTGTCGGAGTGTACCTATTTCTTCGATTAGTCCGGTAAACATAGACATCCTCCTTTCTACCAAGATGGTCTGCTATTTGAATATTAGAGATGATGATAACGTGGTAATCCACTGATATAAATATTGTCATCTAACGTCTCTATTTCGATCTCATCTAGTGTTACAGCTTGATTCATTTTTTCAAATCCATCAAAAGCGAATGTTGATAACGTACCGCCAATAATCTTAGGAGCGAAAAATAAAGTAACTCGATCGATTAGTCCTGCTTCAAGCATCGAACCATTTAAGGTACCGCCACCTTCTAACAAAATCGAAGAAATCTCAAGTTCGCCAAGCTTTTTCATCGCAAAAGGAAGATCTACATACGGCCCGCTACCACAGATGATAACGGTGATACCACGTTCTTGCAGTTCATGGATACGATCCCGATCCGCTTGATAAGTAGTGACAATAATCGTAGGCGCTACGTCTGTATTTAATAACTTGGCGGTATCTGGAATACGTAGTTGTGAGTCAATCACAATACGGGTAGGCTGAACGCCAGTCACTTCTGTACGTGTCGTCAGCTCAGGATCATCGGCTAATACTGTGCCGATTCCCACCATAATACCTTGATGACGATGACGCATCGTATGAACAATCGCACGAGCATCGCTATTGGAGATCCATTTGCTATCACCGGTACGAGACGCTAGACGACCATCTAACGTACTGGCTGTTTTGAGCGTCACAAAAGGGAGCCCTGTTGTAATATATTTGTTAAACGTTTCGTTAAGTCGTGCCGAGCGCTTCGCCAATACACCGGTCACCACTTCGATTCCATGATTACGCAGTCGTTCGATTCCAGAACCTGCTACCTGTGGATTCGGATCTACAGCAGCAACAACGACTCGTTTTACTTTTTCTTTGATCAGACGATCACTACAAGGTGGCGTTTTGCCATAATGACTGCATGGTTCTAACGTCACATATGCTGTAGCGCCTTCTGCTTGATCTCCTGCCATATTAAGTGCATGTACTTCAGCATGTCCGGTTCCTCGCTGTAAATGTGCACCCATTCCTACGATTCTGCCGTCTTTCACAACCACACAACCGACCACAGGGTTAATATCTGTCTGCCCTTGAGCTTTTTCTGCCAAGTCCAGTGCTAGGGTCATGTAAAATTCATCATTGATTACGTTCATTATTCAGGGCTCCTTTGACACCATAAAAAATTCATAACTGCATGCTTTGTGCTTGATCAAAGTGCTGTTACGAGTTTGATCGTAGTATCATCATATTTAGTTACTATTCATAATTTAATAACTAAATTATAAAGTGTATACCGATATAATGACAAGCAAAAAGCCCTGTAAACCGGAAGAGTATCCGAATGTTTACAGGGCTTAACATAATAATGTATAGGAGTAAGAATCTAATGTACCTCTTATAGAGTGCGCATATGTCTGTATATCTACAGCGCAAAGACTGTATACGTACTACTGGCTTCAGTTTGATCCACTGATCCAATTTTTACATATGTGCTACATATAGAATCTATTTAGATGCCAAAGAAACCTAAAGATGCTCAGGTATCTTGCTTCATCAAAATAGTAAACTATACACTCAAATAAGTGCACCTTAATTCAGAAATCGCTGTGCAAGCGACCTCTGTATCCCTCTCCCATCCAGACTATACTGTCGGCTCCGGATTCTCACCAGATCCACCGTCTATGGTTATTACACATAGCCGGGTCACGGACTTAGAGATCACATATTATCTTGATCTCAACACCGCCGGTGGGGAATTTCGCCCCGCCCCGAAGGATAAATTATGAAGTTATTATCACTATTTCACTGTGATGCTGAAATCATATCATCCACACACGCAAAAATCAAGAAACCTAACTTTTTCTATACGCTACATGCTGTGATATCATCATTATTTATTTTATCTACAAGTGCTTTCATGATTCTGCTACCTCTATTGTTGTATAATAAATTCGCGTTTTATTTTTTAAAATGATAGATTGTTTTTCGTCTAATATCCTTACCATTATACTAATCGAAAGGTGATTATTATGTTTTTAATCAACAAAAAACTAATCCGCAAATTGACTGCACCTTATCAAGAAATGAATATGCAGATCTGTTATGCTACACCTCAACACTTTTCAGCGTATTCCAGTAAAGCTGTATTGCTACTTAATGATGAGAAACTTATCGTTTTATTTCTTAACTTCTTTTCTTCCAAAGTGATCCATACCGTTGAATTACCGATTGCTGATCTACAAGAGCATCATTATAATCAAGGAATTTCACTGGCTTCAACATGGTCATTTCAAAGTAACGGACAATCGTGGCGCTTTCAGATTCTCAAAAAGATTATCCCACTTGGTAAGATGCAACAACAGTTTTTAGACTTTCTACATGACCATATAATCTATACATAAATAGAACGCAAAAAAACCCCTAATAACCCTCTGCTACAGTTGTAAAAGAAGGGTTATTAGGGTTGTGAAATATCTGCCTCTGTGTATTTAGTAGATATCTCCTAACCGTTTACGCTTGATAAGCAATCTGTCCATTCACCACTGTCATACGCACAGCCGTCTGCAACAGAGATTCGGAATCGGTAGTAATATCTCGATCAATTACTGTAAAATCAGCCGCTTTGCCAACGTGAATACTACCACGTTCTTGTTCTTCGCCTGCTGCTTGTGCACTCCCTACTGTAAACAAATG
This sequence comes from Paenibacillus kyungheensis, assembly GCF_028606985.1. Lineage (NCBI taxonomy): Bacteria > Bacillati > Bacillota > Bacilli > Caryophanales > Paenibacillaceae > Paenibacillus > Paenibacillus kyungheensis. Next base: position 3,349,028 of record NZ_CP117416.1, read on the forward strand.
AATCGCTTCAGCAATACTAAGTCGCTCCTGTGGGAAATATCCTTCGGCTGGCTCTGTAACATAAGGTCTACGACGGGTAACTGCGGCATGGATACCGAGCATCGGGTCAAGCGGTTCAATAGGTGCATCGCTTCCACCTGCACAGATCACACCAGCATCTATTAACTTTTTCCAGGCGTACAAATAATCAGTACGTTCTGCACCTACACGCTCCATCACCCAGGGAAAATCACTGGCAACAAATCGAGGCTGGATATCTGCAATAAGTGGTAATTGCGTCATTCGCTCAAGCAGTTGTTGATCCAATACCTGCGCATGGATAAATCGATCGGGCAAGTGTGAAATACCTTGCAACGGATGAGCTTCCATCGTTGATAATGTAAGATCTGCCGCACCATCACCAATGGCATGTACAGCAATCGGATAGCCTAGCGAACGGGCATAGGATGTAATTTCATTTAACTGTGCCGTCGTATGAATCGCCATTCCGCGTGTATGAGGTGCATCACTATACGGTTGTTGTAATAGCGCTGTACGCCCTCCAATCGCTCCGTCAGAGAACAATTTGGCTGCACCAATACGTAACCATTCATCTCCGTCACCTGCCCGTAATCCCAATGCTTGGGCTTCTTGTAAATGAGTATAAAAAATCAATTGATGGGTGCGGAATGGTAGTCCTTCTGCATGCAATTCACGATAAATCTGTAGCATAGTCTCTATACTGCCCAAAAATCGTAAATCTTCGGTATGGGATGCGGTTAATCCTAATCGAAGTGCATCCTGACAAGCGCGCCGAATCGCTTCTTTTTTGGTAGTATAATCTGGTTCTGGCTGTACTGCGGTAAAAGCTGCTGAAGCTTCTTCATAAATCCATCCGTTCAACTCTCCAGCTTCATCCCTTCCAAACGAACCTGCTTCAGGATCAGGTGAAGATGAGGTCACTCCTGCTTTGGCAAAGGCTACACTATTACCTAAAAAAGCATGAAAACAGGTACGGGTCAGATAAATAGGATGATTTGTCGTAATCTCATCTAACTCTGTTCGTAGTGGCGGAATCGGTGGATCAAAATTATTCTCATTCCAGTTCAATCCAACAATCCATTCCCCTACAGGCATTACTTCTGCACGCTGACGGATCAACTGAATCATATCTTCTTTGGAGGTCACGTCTGAGAAATCGAGCATAGATAATTTCATTCCATGCATAGATAAATGCATATGCGAATCGACTAAGCCGGGCAATACATAAGCGCCATCCCAGTCCACTTGACGGTAATCTTTGCCTGATAATTGTAGCGATAATTCTTGCGTCGTACCGATTGCAGAGATGATTCCATTTTCTATGTAAACTGCATCTGCTTCTGCGGGAAGATGAGAGCTAAATGCAAATTTGCCATGGGTGAATAATGTTCCTGACATTGGTTTACACTCCTTTAGCAGATTTTTAGTAAAAAAAGAGCCTGCATTATAAATGCAGACCCTTATTGCTGTTGGAAAAAAGCTTACGCTTCTACAACTGCAACAGTTTCCATTTTGTCGCTACCTTTAAGAGCATCAACATATTCCAAACCTTTTACTACTTTACCGAACACTGTATGTTGTCCATCCAAGTGTGGTTGTGGTTGGTAGCAGATGTAGAACTGGCTTCCGCCTGTGTTGCGTCCTGCATGAGCCATAGCCAAAGAACCGCGCTCGTGTTTGTTCGGGTTGATTTCGCAGTTGATTGTGTAACCTGGGCCACCAGTACCTGTACCGTTAGGGCATCCGCCTTGTGCTACAAAACCAGGGATAACACGGTGGAATGTTAATCCATTGTAGAAACCTTCGTTTGCTAATTTTTCAAAGTTAGCAACCGTATTCGGTGCATCTTGTTCAAACAGGTCGATTACTACTTCGCCGCCGTTTGCAAGTTTGATGTTCGCTTGTTTAGACATAATATAATAAATCTCCTCTCAATTAAAAACAGAAATTAGGATGCTTGCCTCTACTTCACTCTAGTACGATTAAGCAAGAATTAGTTCTGTAGGACAGCATCCTATTTAGTTTACTATGAAAATGAATTCTGCGCAAAGGCATGTTCACTTGTTTATCGTTTTATATGGTGAGCAATACACTCAAAATTCCAGTTCATATAGAGATAATGACAGCATTTTTTTATATACTATCGTTGCTATAGTGATTCTATTTATTTATGAAGCGGTAATCGTAGCTTTGCTTAGGCGTGCAGGAATAACGTCATTGCCTGTAATATCTGCAAGTGTTTCCCGCTCTACAATCACATCACTTTTGCCGTCTTTGACTAATACCACTGCCGGGCGACGAATTCGATTGTAATTGCTTGCCATTGAATAATTGTATGCACCTGTGCACGCTATAGCTAATAGATCGCCAGCTACCGGAGAAGCAAGTTCAATATCCCAGATCAACATATCGCCACTTTCGCAACATTTACCAGCTACGGATACCAGTTCTGTCTCTTCATCTGTTGCTCGATTGGCAATCACTGCTTCGTATTTCGCTTCATATAGAGCGAGACGCGGATTATCTGTCATACCGCCATCTACTGATACATATTTACGTACATTAGGAATATCTTTGTTCGAGCCTACTGTGTATAATGTCGTTCCGGCATCGCCTACAATACTGCGACCGGGTTCTACCCAGATTTGCGGTAATGTTCCTTCTAATTTGGCAAAGTGTTCTTTCACCGCTGTCGTGATCGCTTCTACATAATCAGCTACTTGTAATGGCGTATCTTCGGCTGTATACCGAATACCAAATCCTCCACCCAGATTAATCACCGTAAATGAAATGCCTTCTTGTTGCTGCACTTCAAGCGCAAAAGCCGCAACACGCTCTACAGCTACTTGAAAACCATCCACTTCAAAAATCTGTGAACCGATATGAGAATGAATACCAAGCAATTTGACATTTTGCAATTGATGAGCTTCTTTAACGGCTTGATAAGCTGTTCCATTGCCTACATCGAATCCAAATTTGGAATCTTCTTGACCGGTTGAAATATATTCATGGGTATGTGCTTCTACCCCTGGCGTTACACGTAACAAAATATTAGGAATCAGATTTTTGGAAGCGGCTATCGCATTTAATACTTGCAGTTCGACAAAGTTATCGACTACAAAGCAACCAATTCCTGCATCTAAAGCCATCTCTAATTCATCAGGTGTTTTGTTATTACCATGAAAATGTATCCGTTCTACAGGGAATCCAGCTTGCATCGCTGTGTATAATTCACCCTCAGATACCACATCCATCGACAATCCTTCTTCTTCTACAATCCGGCACATCGCCATCGTACAAAAAGCTTTGCTAGCATAAGCTACTTGAAAAGTTAATCCTGATGCTTCAAAAGCTTGCATATATTCCTGACAACGACTACGAATTAAATGTTCATCCATAATATATAAAGGTGTACCATATTGTTTTTTTAACTGAACGGTATCACAACCACCGATCACAAGATGACCTTGATCATTTATTTGACTTGTTCCATGTAAATACATCTGTTGTCCTCCGTTCATTCACTTGAAGTGTATAGTCAGTATAACCATTGTGCATATTATAGCAGAATGGACTATTTTGCTGAACATTTGTGTTTTATGTGACTTTACGAAGAGTGGACTTGCTTATTAATGTACTTACATATGGAAAAAATAAGCATTTACGATACTTCAAACAAGATGCTACTATGCTGTATAGAGACACCGTAATATCGCATTACATCAGGGTTGTAAATGATTACAATCCCTATATTTTATCATTTATTTACCGAGGAGGATGGCATTGAAAAAGATTGGATACCTTATGCTTACATTTATACTATTTGTACCGACTCTACTATTGCAGAATGTAGCAGAAGCGGCAAATCATACGGTGGTTAACCCGTCTGTCACCTATACATATGCAGCGATGACCCGCCATATTCAATCGTTAGCTCAGAAGTATCCTGATCTGATCCAGTACAAATCGATAGGTAAAACCAAATATGGTCGTGATATATGGGCAGTAGGACTGGGTCATGGACAAGCTACTGTATTTATCAATGGTTCTCATCATGCCCGCGAATGGATGACGACTACAATCAATATGTATATGTTAGAACAATATGCGATAGCGTATAGCGCCAATCGTCCATTTGAAGGATATAATACACGTCAGATTTTAGACCGGACAACGATCTGGTTCGTCCCAATGGTCAATCCAGATGGAGTAACATTACAACAGCAAGGAACCGATGCTTTTCCAGCTTCAGTTCGGCAAGCGTTAGTACAAATGAATGGCGGAAGCACCAACTTTAAACGCTGGAAAGCTAATGCTCAAGGTATCGACCCGAATCGCCAGTATGATGCTTATTGGCGCACGATAGAAGATAATATTCCATATCCATTCTGGAAAAACCATAAAGGAACATCTGCTGTTCAGACTGCTGAAAATCAAGCGACCACTTCATTTACATACGAAATCGATCCTGAGATCGCTGTTTCGTATCATTCTGCAGGACGTATTCTGTATTGGAATTTCCATACCCTTCCACAAAATCTCAGTCGTGATAAACGATTAGCGAACATCTTCACAAGCTTTACCGGATATCGACAGGTGCGTCCGAACAACAACCCTTCTGGTGGCGGATATACGGATTGGTTTATCACTACCTTTGGCAGACCTGCGTTTACACCGGAGATCGGAATCAAAACAGGCGAGACCAATTTGCCTTTATCTGCTTTCAACGAAGAATGGCAACGAAATAAAAAAGTCGGACTATGGATTGCTCAAGAAGGATATTCACTCTGGTTGAAAAAGAATCCAACTACACCTGCTTCACCGACAACACCAACACAGCCACCAGCTAATCCATTACGTCGATCTTTAAATGTCACTTTAGATGGTGTAAATGTGAAAAAAGAAATCCCTGCTTTTGTCCAAAACAAAGTTGCTTATATTTCTTATAAACCATTACTCACACTGTACGGATTCGCTTTTTTCTGGGATCAAGCTAACCAGAAGATTACAGCAACATCCAGCGCTTCCGGGACAGCCACATTTACACTAAACCAAACAGCCGCTGAAATTAACGGCGTATCGTCCGCACTTCAAGGCGCACCCATAAATGTAGATGGAACCGTATATGTACCTATTTCATTGATTAGTCAATTGACAGGAATAGCAATGACTATGAATGAAAAAGGAGACACTGTAATACTAACCAGTCCAGACACAACTATTCCGTCACCAGCAGCAGAAATCATAACAGAAGATGCTAACCCTTCTTCAACGCCTATACCAGAGCCATCACCTACAGAACAACCCACTGTAGCCCCCGACCCTGATGCAGGCGAATCCTAAGTAAAACAAGCATCACTTTCTTCTCCAAGCTTATTTGCACTATGACAATAAAACGATAAACCATCAAAAATCTCGCTAGATCATAATGACCTAGCGAGATTTTTTTAATCCCATTATACATTCACAATTATTTCTATCCTGCAATCATTGCCAACCTATAAATAGCTAAAACAAAATATTTAAAATAAAAAAATCTATCTAACATCTATAAAATCATATCACCATACCCATAAACAAGTAATATTCCCCATTCTTATACAAAAAATCTATAAAGAAGCTTAAATACATTTCATAAATAAGCTATTCTTAAATCAAACTAATTTCAAAACCCATTTTGAAATCAGCCTACTTCTAAAAACGAAAGGAATCATGACCAACAATCATCATTATTTTTCCCATCTAACATAAATTCTCTCGAATACTACATCCTTTTCATATCATCAAATAACGAAAAAAAGCTTCCAATCCTATACCATAGGATTCAGAAGCCTTTTTCACATTATCCTTCTTTCAAGCACTTAACTTACTTATTCACTACCTGCCAACCCCACCATAAATCTGGCTTTTGTTTCATGACTGCGGTCTTCCTCAGCGGAGCGAAAGGAAAAAATCATTCTGAAAGTCGCCTTTGAAGTGGAATCCCGACTGTATCGCAGTCTAATCAAGGGATTCCATTTCAACAGCGACGGTAAGAATCATTTTTTCTTGTAGCGGTCTCCACCCACCCCAGTCATCTTCAAAACCACCCCAAAACCATTACATTTGAGGAATAATCGCCAATACCAATTTCAAGAACTGATCACGTACACGATCAGCTGTCTCCATTACTTCATCATGAGATAACGGTTGATCCAAAATACCTGCTGCCATATTCGTAATACAAGAAATACCTAATACTTCGATCCCTGCATGACGCGCTACAATCGTTTCTGACACCGTAGACATTCCTACAGCATCTGCACCTAATGTACGCAACATCACGATCTCAGCAGGCGTTTCGTACGTTGGACCAAGCAATCCAGCATACACACCCTCTTGAACTTTCAAGCCTTGTTGTGCTGCTGTTTCTTTGAATACCGCACGTAGACGACGGCTATACGCTTCAGACATATCAGGGAAACGTACACCTAGTGCAGAATCGTTCGGTCCGATCAATGGGTTACGACCTGTCATATTCAAATGATCGCTCAGTACCATCAGATCTCCTGGCTCGTAAGAAGTATTTACGCCACCCGCTGCATTGGTAACCAGCAATGTAGAGATTCCCAATTCCTTCATAACACGTACAGGGAATGCTGTTACTTCCGGGCCGTATCCTTCATACATATGGAAGCGACCTTTCATCATCACTACAGGGCGACCTTGAATCGTACCTAGTAACAATTCGCCTTCATGACCTTCTACTGTCGATACAGGGAAATGTGGAATATGATGATAATCAATCGCTACGCTATCTTCGATCAAATCTGCTAAAATACCTAAGCCTGAACCCAAAATCAATCCGATTTCTGGTTTGATATCACTTTGACTACGAATATAAGCAGCTGCTTCTTGAATCGTTGCTTGTGTAATAGTTGTCATTACTATATCCTCCTTGAATATCTATTCATTTATAAAATGACTGCAAGCCACTATATACATAGTCGTCTGCATGTTATTTTAATTTATCTAAAAAGCTTTCTCCATGCAATGGACCACCTGTTCTAAAATTATCTGCAATCGTGGCACCAATATCACTATACGTAGCCCGAATGCCTAGATCCGTACCCGGCTGAAGAGATGGACTATAGACTAACAAAGGTACATACTCGCGTGTATGATCGGTTCCTTTGTGCACCGGATCATTACCATGGTCTGCGGTAATAATCAGCAAATCTTGTTCACCTATAGCAGATAACATATCAGGCAAAGCTTGATCGAATTGTTCTAATGCTCTAGCGTACCCTTGCGGATCACGACGATGTCCGTATAACGAATCAAAATCAATCAGATTGGTAAATAACAATCCGTTAAAGTCCTGTCGCAACAAGTTGGTTGTCACTTGAATCCCATTTTCATTTCCTTTGGTCGGATGGGTTGCTGTGATGCCGTGACCTGAGAAAATATCGTTGATTTTGCCGACTGAAATAATATCATAACCAAAGTTCTGCAGTGTATTCAATATAGTAGGTTCTGGTGGATTCACCGCAAAATCACGACGATTGGCGGTACGCACAAATTGTCCAGGTTCCCCGCGATAAGGACGGGCAATAATACGTCCAACAGAATGTTCAGGCGACATGGTCAGTTGACGTGCAATTTTGCAAGCTTCATACAATTTATTTAGTGGAATAATATCTTCATGAGCCGCTATCTGCATCACACTGTCGGCAGAAGTATAAATGATCCATGCTCCACTTTTCATCTGTTCTTCGCCATATTGTTCGATCATATCTAACCCTGCACCTGATTTGTTACCGATTACACGTCTACCGGTAAGCTTTTCGAGTTCAGTGATTAGATCCTGAGGGAACCCATGTGGATACGTATTAAATGGAGAGCTAATCTGCAAGCCCATCATTTCCCAATGACCGGTCATCGTATCTTTGCCGATCGACGTTTGTGCCATTTTGCCATAATACGCTTGTGGTTGTTCTACCGGTTCCAATGGTGATAAAGACGTAATATTTGCGAGTCCCAATTGTTGCAAATGAGGGATCTTAATATCTGGAACTTGTTCCAAAATGTGACCTAATGTATGTGCACCTTTATCACCGAATTTCGATGCGTCAGGTAATTCACCGATACCTACACTATCCATTACAATAACGCTAATACGTTTAAACCGTGTGTCTGATTGTGTCATGATCAATGCCTCCCTATTCTGTGGTGAATCAGGTTACATTGGCACGTGGATGGTGAGCTTCATACACATCTTTCATATTCTTTTTGGATACCTGTGTGTAAATCTGAGTCGTCGAAATATCAGCATGTCCTAACATTTCTTGTACTGAACGCAAGTCGGCTCCGCTCTCCAACAGATGAGTCGCAAAAGAATGACGCAACGTATGAGGTGTAATATCTGCTTCTATTCCAGCTTCACGAGCATACTTTTTGATAATTTTCCAAAAGCCTTGTCGTGTAAGTCTTGTGCCAAGCTGATTCACAAAGAGTGCCAGTTCTTCAGGATGATTACGAATGAGTTGCTGGCGACCCTGTTCTATATATTCACCTACACGCTTCGCTGTGACACCTGTGATCGGAATAATCCGTTCTTTGCCTGCATTATTCGCACAGCGCAAAAACTTCAAATCCAGACGCACATCATCGACATTGACCGATATTAATTCAGAAACGCGTATACCTGTAGCATACAACATTTCTAACATGGCACGATCACGTCTGCCTTGCGGTGACTGACGGTCAGGAGCATCGATTAAATGTCCTACTTGTTCGATCGTCATCACATTCGGTAGACGCTTTTCTGCTTTGGGCGCTTCCATATGTACTGAAGGATCTTGCTGAATAATCCCTTCTCTTACAAGATGATGACAAAATGAACGAATTGAAACAGTCATCCGCGTAATCGTGGACGATGCTCTCCCCATTTGTCTCATTTCTCCTAAAAAAAGAGCGATATGTGTTTTACGAATTTGATCCGGCGTTTGTAAATCGCGCTGTTTTGCAAATTCTAGAAATTGATTCAAATCACGTTGGTACGATTCTAGGGTATTTCGAGATAGTGCTTTTTCTTCGGCTAAATAGCGGATAAACGTCTGCAAATATTCATTCATCGGAAATCAGGTCCCTTCATAGGAATGGTTACGGCAAAAAGACTCTCTCCCGAACAGCCAAATATCGGGCGAGAGTCTCTGGTATCCATTTTAGTTGTCAGGTTGTTCGTCTTGATTGCTATCGTTTTTGTCTTTGCAACGGTAGCAAATTCCGTAAAAGTCGAGTCTATGGTCCAGAACCGTAAAATCGAATTCTTTATCCAGTCGTTCTTCGAGTGGTCCTAGCCAATCTTCGCGGATCTCATCCATACTTCCGCATTGCACACATATAAGATGATGATGATGGTGCTTGCTGGTGTCGGTACGCAAATCATATCGCGCTACACCGTCACCGAAGTTGATTTTTTCCACGACATGCAGTTCACTCAGAAGTTCAAGGGTACGGTACACAGTGGCAAGACCGATTTCGGGAGCTTTTTGCTTCACTAACATGAAGACATCCTCTGCACTTAGATGATCTTCTTCATTCTCAAGAAGCACTCGAACGGTGGCTTCCCGCTGGGGCGTTAATTTATAACCTTTGGATTGCAATTGTTGTTTAATTTTATCGATCCGTGCTTCCATTCTATACCTCCCCCTGTGGAAATCACTGCATCGTGTAAATGCTCACTTCTATTATTATAGGGGGAATTCTTTGACAAAGTCAAACTTTTTAGAACAGGTGTGTCTGCTTGCAATTCAAAGCAAATCCCTAAGTTTATCACGTCAATATGCTATGATGTTACTTCTTCATGACTTTGCCATATGTTCCGCCACCACCGGAGCTTAACAGCAGTTCGCCACTGCGCGCTTGAACAATCGACAAAGCTATTTCAGCACCTACAATATCGGTGAGTTGTTGAGTCGAACTCTGGTGCAATATATTCATCTCTGTCCCAAATTCAGCCAGCAATCGATTCATCTTCGCAGGTCCTAAGCCCGGAATAAATGAAAGGGGCACCTGATAATGATATGGAGGACGCTTAGGATCAACAATCGATTGTTCTCGATCTGCAATCTGAAGAATCCGATCCATCACACCTACTGTTAATTTGGTACTACCACAATAAGGGCAACGCTCAATAGCCGGTGAAGCATCATCAATAATGCTATTACAGTTCATACAGTACGTACGATGGTATTTGCCAAGTCTAGGATCTAGTCCATAATTCGCAACAATATGACGTCCTTCTTCTCCGCGTAATACCGATACCCATTCATCAAAACTTGCTTCACGCATCGCAAAAATATTGTATTCCCGTCCAATTTTGCCAAGTGAATGCGCATCTGAGTTAGTCAGTAGCGGATAGCGATCAAGTTCACTAATATAACTAGACATCGTAGTGTCGGCACTTAACCCCAGTTCTCCACCATCTATCTGATTCAAATCTAACACTTCACTCATACGTGCTACTGTACTTCCGTAGATTCCTTTATGCGGAGTAAACATATGAGCAGGCATAAAAATGCCGTTACGTTGTTTCACTTGCTTCTGTAATTCGTGAAACGATACATACAGACGCTGTGAACTTAGTTGGACATTTTTCATATGCTTGCTCATCCATTGACTAAAGTCAGTGATCGTCGCTAGATCACGAAAATAGACCAGTACATGGGCTTCATGATAACCAGGTTCACGTATCTCAATCTCTGAACCCAGTAGAATGGTTGTATCCTGATAACGAATCCCTCCACCGGGCACTTCGACCATTTCACCGCTAGCGATATAGTTGCGGATATCTTGCTGTACACCGGGAGAATGACAATCGATAATTCCAGTTAATCCGATTCCTTTGCGTTCTGAAGATTCTTTGGCGATATTAGCAAAAGTCAGATTACGGCTACCACTGATCTTCACCGGTTGTCCATCTTCACTCCTACCGATATGAATATGAAGATCAGCGTAGACAGATTGCAATTCACTCACAGACTTGGTTTGCCTGTCACTTTGATTAGATGCCAAGCTTGTACCGCCATAATCGTCTTCGCATCGCTAATACGTCCGTCACGAATCTGTTCATATGCTTCTTCCAGTGTAATCTCTGTCACTTCCAGAAATTCATCGTCATCTGGATTGAGCTCACCTGCTTCTAGATTTTCAGCAAGGTATAAATGAATGATCTCATCTGCAAATCCTGGTGATGTATAAAAGGAGTTCAGCAAGGTCACTTGATCACAACGATAGCCTGTTTCTTCTGCCAGTTCACGCTTGATCGCTTCTTCAGGTTGTTCCCCTTTTTCCAATTTACCAGCAGGAATTTCCACTTCTGTCCGACCTAATGCTTGACGATATTGCTCTACGACTAACATACGATCATTGTGAATTGCCAATACAGCTACTGCTCCCGGATGACGAACAATCTCGCGCTTACTGGTATTACCATTGGGAAGTTGTACAGTATCCACTTGTAAAGAGATTACTTTCCCTTCAAAGATAGATTCGGTGGACAGTGTAATTTCGTCTAATGCTTTGTTCGCTGTCATCTCAATTCCTCCACTTATCGTTTATCGTTCAATACGTTGGTTGTTTTATTTCCACTCTGTTAATTGAGCAGTCTCACGTACAATTTCTGTTACTAGATGGGCTGCACGAATCAATTCGTCTTTGTGAATACGCTCATCTGTTGTATGAATAAATTCGTAGCCTACCGCTAGATTCGCTGTCGGAATCCCAAAGCTATTGAAAATATTCGCGTCACTACCGCCGCCTGTATGGAAAATATCGTTAGGTACGCCTAGCTTGCTCGCTGCACGTTGCGCCAGTTGTACTACTGCATCATCTTCTGTAAATTTGAACCCTGGATAGACGATAACACTTTGAAATTTACCGGTCGCTCCAAAATCAGCACATGTGCTCTCTAGAGATTGCTTCATAGCCGCTAATTGCGCTTCTACTTTTTCATGTACAAGACTGCGTGCTTCTGCTTCCAAGCGTGCATAATCACAGATTACATTGGTTGCTTCGCCGCCTTCAAATTTACCAATATTCGCAGTAGTCTCATGGTCAATCCGTCCTAATTTCATTCGTGAGATTGCTTTGCCAGCCACTTGAATCGCACTGATGCCATCTTCAGGATTTACCCCTGCATGAGCAGACTTGCCGAAAATCTCCATAACGATGCGTGCTTGAGTAGGTGCAGCCACAGCAATTGTACCTACTGTTCCATTGGAATCAAGCGCATAGCCAAAGTCAGCATCGACCAAAGATGAATCCATTGAACGTGCACCCATCAGACCTGATTCTTCACCCGCAGTAATAATCAGTTGAATCTGCCCATGCTCGATTTGTTGTTCTTTTAATACACGAATCATTTCAAAAAGAGCAGCGATGCCTGCTTTGTCATCTGCACCTAGAATCGTATCGGTAGAACTTGTAATATAACCAGCTTCATCGATAACCGGTACGATACCAATACCCGGCTTGACTGTATCCATATGAGAAGTGAAAAATAATTTAGGAATTGCTTTGTCTGTATTAGCAGGCAATGTCGCAATCAAATTCCCTGCCGCATGACCGGTCTTAGCAGCAGATTCGTCTTCAATCACCGTGAATCCAAGAGCGATTAGCTTTTCAGTCAAATGATCGGCTATTGCACGTTCTTGTTTGGTTTCACTATCAATTTGGACAAGCTCTTTAAATTCTTCTATTAAACGAGATTCAGATATCACAATATTCGCCCCTTTGAGTTTACGTAAATATACACATATTCGCGTACTTCCTTTTGCAAAATAGCCTTATAATCGGTATGATGAGATGGATTGGTACATGTACCAATCCCTATTTTACAGACATAAAGGAGTACACTTATGGAAAAGAAAAAATGGTTCAAAGTCTTTATTTATATCATGTTGATTGCAATGGTCGGTTCTACTCTACTGATGGTCATTCAACCGTTTTTATAAGGATAATGGTTCGTCCGGCTGTGCATACTCAAAATGGCGCATAAAATGTGGCAAAATCTCCTGGGCCACTTGCTCAACTGTAAATGTACGGCCGGTGATATCCTCCAGCGAAGTCACTCCATATTGCTCGATGCCACATGGAACTATACCGCTAAACCCTTCATTTTGAATCCCCGAAGAAATATTAAACGCAAATCCATGACTGGTAATAAACCCTTTACGATGACGACATTTATTAAATTTAATGCCTATCGCAGCGATTTTGAGATCACCGATCCATACGCCGGTGTATTCTTCTTTGCGTCCAGCTTCAATACCCTGCTCTGCTAAATAATCAATAATAACTTGTTCCAGTGTTCTTAAATATCGATGAGGATCGATGCCTTTGGCGGCATCCAGTAACAGAATCGGGTAACCGACTAACTGTCCTGGGCCATGGTATGTAATATCACCGCCTCGATCAATCTGAAACAGTGTAATGCCTCGCTCTGCCAGCTCTTGTTCATTCCATAACAAATGTTCTGGATGACGCTGAGAACCGATAGTATACGTCGGTGGATGCTGAAGAAGCAGAAGGTGTTCCTCTTGCTCACCGGCATCAATCCCGCGAACAATCTCCTTCTGCTTCTCCCACGCTTGCGCGTAATCCATCGAGGGCGTATAGGAGACTTGAATGAATTTACTCATATGCAGACACGTCCCTTCCCTGATGACTATTCTATTGTAGTGTACCTTTATCTTAATTTACCGTATTGAGGTTCTTAATACAACTTTGTATCGGTATTATAGCTTTCCAGATTGTCTTTGACACGTTGTAAGAAACGTCCACAGATAACACCATCTAGAATACGATGATCTAAGGATAGACATAGATTCGCCATTGAACGAACAGCAATCATATCGTTAATAACAACAGGTTTTTTGACAATCGATTCAAATGTCAAAATCGCTGCTTGTGGATAGTTAATAATCGGATACGATAAAATCGAACCAAACGAACCCGTATTATTCACTGTAAATGTACCGCCCTGCATATCATCCAATTTGAGCTTACCATCACGTGTACGGCGTGCCAAATCTTCAACTTCATGGGCAAGACCAGCGATATTTTTTTGATCTGCTTTGTGAATAACAGGCGTCATCACTGAATCTTCTGTACCTACAGCAAGCGCAATATTGATATCGCGTTTGACAATAATTTTGTCAACTGCCCAGACAGAGTTCATAATTGGATAATCTTTAATCGCATTGACTACCGCTTTGAGTAAGAACGATAGATAGGTTAAATTGATGCCTTCTTTACGCTTAAATTCATCTTTTACTTTGTTGCGTAACATAACTAGATTCGTTACATCGACTTCAATCATGGTCCATGCGTGTGGAATCTCGGATACACTTTGACGCATATTACGTGCAATCGCATTACGAAGAGGTGTAACATTGATCAAATGCTCGCTTTGACCCAATTGATTTGCTTGATCTTCTTCCATAACGATTTTAGGAATAGCTGGTGTCTCTGATAAATGAATACCGGAATGACGTACTTCATATTCAGTAGAAGACGTCGGCATATTTGCGGCTGTTGGTGCTGTTGTATTGCTAGCTGTTGAAGGTGCTTGCTGTGCTGCATTGCTATTATTCGAAACAGGTGTAGCTGTTGGTGTATGAGCTGTGCCGTTATCCAATGCTTTGAGCACATCACGACGAGTAACACGTCCACCTGCTCCTGTACCTTGAATACCGGATAGATTCACATTATGTTCTGCTGCAAGAGACTGGACAGCAGGTGAATATCGTCCACTCATTGATCCATTATTAGAACTTTGAGCTGTTGCCGGACGTGCAGATGGTGTAGATGCTACAGATGATGCGGATTGAGAAGTAGCTGGTGTTGCTAACGTCTCTGCAGGTAGATCATCATGCACTGTAATTTCAGGTGAGGCTGGAGAAATATCTTCTGTAGTCGCAGATGGTGCTTGCTCGGTATGAATCTGACAGATCACTTCACCGACAGCTACTTCCTGACCTTCTAATGCAATAATATCGCCCATAATACCTTCTAATACAGAAGGAATCTCAGCGTTGACTTTATCGGTGATCACTTCACAGATCGGTTCATATTGATCTACAGATTCGCCTGGTTGTTTGAGCCATTTGGCAATCGTTGCAGATACAAGAGATTCCGCAAGTTGTGGCATTACCACATCTGTCGGATTTCCTTTTGCAGACATATCATTTCACTCCTAAAGGATTAGATATTTTGCTATGCAAACATCTTCTCACAATTTGTATAGTTACGCTGATGGCATCAACACATCAGCGTTAAAGTCATTCGTTCATTTTAAAATAAAGCTAGATCACGCATAGCTGTTTTTACTTTATCTTTGTTCAACATAAAGAATTTCTCTTGCGGTGGATTGATAGGCATTGGTGGTGTATCCGGTCCAGCAAGACGACGAATAGGCGCATCTAGTTCGAATAAACATTCTTCTGCGATAATCGCCGCAACTTCTCCGCCTACACCGCCTGTTAGATTATCTTCATGCACAATCAATACTTTACCAGTATGACGAGCAGCATCAATAATTGCTTGACGATCTAAAGGTTGAATCGTACGCAGATCCAGAACATGACTGGTAATGCCGTCTTCTTGTTCTAATTCTTCTGCCGCTTGCATAATAAAGTGTAACGGTAAGCTATAACTAATCACTGTAATATCATCGCCTGAACGTAGCAGATTCGCTTCACCGATTGGCACAACATAATCATCATCAGGTACATCACCTTTGATTAGTTTGTAACATTTTTTATTTTCAAAAAAGAGTACTGGATCAGGGTCACGAACAGCGGCTTTCAATAGACCTTTAGCATCATAAGCCGAATAAGGTGCTACAATCTTTAATCCTGCTGTACCAAAAAATACAGATTCCATACACTGAGAATGGTAAAGACCTCCGAATACGCCACCTCCGATAGGAGCACGTACTACTAATGGACAACTCCAATCGTTATTGGAACGGTAACGAATTTTGGCAGCTTCACTAATAATTTGATTCGTTGCTGGTAACATAAAATCAGAATATTGCATCTCTGCGATAGGCTTCATCCCGTACATCGCTGCTCCGATGGCTACACCTGCGATAGCAGATTCTGCAAGCGGTGTATCCATTACACGATCTTCTCCAAATTGTTCCTGCAATCCTTTGGTGGTTGTAAATACGCCACCTTTAAGTCCTACATCTTCTCCCAAAACAAATACATTATCGTCCAGCGCCATTTCTTCTTTCATTGCCAGACGAATTGCATCGATATATTCCATCATAGCCATTACTGATTACCCTCCTCATCGCCTGCAAACACATGCAGCAATGTATCTTCAGCACGCGGATAAGGGGCATTGTCCGCATATTCCGTAGCTTCTTTCATAATTTGAACGTATTCTTTGCTTAATTCTGCATCTTGCTCTTCTGTCCAAATACCACAATCCATCAGGTATTTTTTATAACGAGGCAAGCTATCTTTTTTCCAGTTTTCATCGACTTCTTCTTGAGTACGATAAGCCAGATCATTATCTGATGTAGAGTGCGGAGACAGACGATATAACATCGCTTCAATCAAAGTAGGTCCTTCACCATTGATCGCACGTTCGCGCGCTTCTTTGGTAACACGATATACTTCAAGCACATCATTACCATCTACTTGTACACCCGGGAATCCATAACCTAATGCACGGTCGCTGATTTTACCACTGATCTGCTTATGTGCAGGTACAGAGATCGCATACTGGTTATTTTGACACATCATAATAACTGGCAATTTATGTACGCCAGCAAAGTTACAGCCTTCGTGGAAATCACCTTGATTGCTTGATCCTTCACCAAATGTAACAAAAGAAACTAACTTTTTCTTTTTCATTTTGGCTGCAAGTGCAACACCGACTGCATGAGGAACTTGAGTCGTTACCGGGCTGGAACCTGTCACAATGCGTAGACGTTTGCTACCAAAGTGACCTGGCATTTGTCGTCCACCACTATTCGGATCTTCTGCTTTGGCAAACGCAGACAACATCAATTCACGTGCTGTCATACCGACAGATAGAACGAATCCATAATCACGATAATACGGTAAAAAATAATCTTCTTCCCGATCCAGAGCAAATGCAGCACCCACTTGTGCCGCTTCATGTCCTACACCGGATACGTGGAAATTGATTTTACCTGCACGTTGTAATAAATGACAACGTTCGTCGAATTTACGTGCCAAAAGCATATATTTGTACATCTCGATTGCTTGAGCATCGGTCAATCCTATTTGTTCATGTCTAGTTTGTTGGTCAATAGTACCTTCCGCTTTCATAGCAGGTACCTCCTTAAAATTAGATAAGCTTTATAGCGAAGCTAGCTTGTCTTTTTGATTAAAATAGAAGATTGTACAATACGTGTCCGTCACTACAACAACCTTTGATCAGTTATTTTAAGCTACTGGAACAGATTATTCAACAATCGGGTTGTTCGACTTCAAGTACAGGTTAATGCTTGTCTTAAAACCTGGTACTAAGACTTGAGCCTAAACCTATTATAATCACATCACGGGCAAAAAGAAAAGACGGATTTCTCCATCTTCGCTTATAAATCGTTATATTTAGTGTCAAAAAGAGTAGAATTAAGATTACATTCCGATAGATTTACCATCTACAGCTAACATCGCTTCACCCAAAATTTCGGCAAGTGTCGGATGAGCATGAACCGTCTGAGCAACTTCCCACGGCGTGGCATCAAGGAATTGCGCCAGTGCCGCCTCGCTAATCAAGTCGGTCGCTTGTGGTCCTATAATCTGAACGCCGAGCAGATCATCTGTCTTACGATCGGCGATCACTTTCACAAAACCGTCACTTTCTCCATAGACTAGAGCTTTACCGATCGCTTTGAAAGGAAACTTGCCTACTTTGACATCTATTCCTTGCGCTGTTGCTTCTTGTTCTGTAATACCTGTGCTTGCCACTTCCGGACGTGTATAGACGCAACGGGAGACTTGAAGCGGATTGTAGTGAACCTCTTCTCCGCAAATATGATTCACTGCTGCGATGCCTTCATGACTGGCTGCATGTGCTAATTGAAGCCCGCCAATGACATCGCCAATTGCATAAATATGTGATTCTGTAGTCTGCATCTTGTTATTGACTTTGATAAATCCGTTCACGATCTGTACATCGGTATTAGCAAGTCCGATCGTTTCGGCATTAGCTTGGCGACCGATCGATACCAGTACTTTGGATACGGTTAACACATGCTCTTGTTCTTGATGACGGATCGTAATTGATAATTGCTGTTGATCCGATGCAGGTGCATATGTATCTGTAAGCAAAGTCGCTTCTGTATAAATAGTTACTCCGCGTTTTTCGAGCAATTTACGCAATTCGCGAGCCACTTCTTGATCTTCAGCAGGTAGAATTTGAGAAGCCGCTTCAACCACAGTAATCTTCACACCAAAATCACTTAACATCGAAGCCCATTCCATTCCGATCACACCGCCACCGACAATTAACATCGATTCAGGCAATGATTCCAATTGAAGCGCATGATCACTATTCAGAATAAGTTGACCATCTGCTTCAAGACCTGGAAGAACACGAGGACGAGACCCTGTAGCGATAATTAGATTTTTGGAGACTACCGTTTCCATTTCGCCATCTTCATACTCTACAGCAACTGCTCCACTTTGCGGAGAAAAGATAGAAGGCCCGATTACACGTCCTTTACCTTGAACAACTTTGATTTTATTTTTACGCATCAAATACTGTACACCTTGATGCAATTGATCGACAATACCTTGCTTACGGGCTTGTACTTTGGCAAATTGTAATGTGATATTGTCTGCTGCGATGCCATAGTCTTCGCTTTCTTGCATAAGTGCAAACACCTCTGCACTACGCAGTAAGCTTTTGCTTGGAATACAGCCGCGATGTAGACAAGTTCCGCCTAATTTATCCTGTTCAATAATCACTACTTCTTTCCCTAATTGAGCCGCACGAATCGCAGCCACATAGCCACCTGTTCCTCCACCTAGTATTGCAATATCACAATTAATCGTCATCGTTAACAGTCACTCTCTTTTCTATATCTATATACAATACTATTGCGTTAAACTGAGTATTTTACAATTTTCGTTTTAAAATAAGCATTGATTCTGCACCTTTTTGAAAAATGTAAGGCGTCGGCTTTTCTTCGCTTATCCATTCTCCTGCACTTGCTGTAAAGATCGCTTCTTCTATAAAAGAAACACGTTCTCCTTGCAGATTGACTAACGGAAAAATGCGTATTTCTTGGGTAGTTACACGCATCATCTCACGCAAACATTGAATATGAAACGACAAATCTAACCGATCTGCATACATAAACAAAAAATGAGCTGATAACGTCAAATCTACAGACTTATCCGGTAATTGTAACTGTGGCAAAGTAGCCGGAATATAACGTTGATCATACTGTGCTCGATCCTTACAGAACGTTTCCAGTGCAAATAGTCGTGTATTTCCTAATTGCTCTACCGTTCCCATCATCGTCCAGTCATATTCATGGTGTGCCGTCTGCATATGTTCTAACATATGGGCAATATCTTGTGTTCCTTTAGCGTGCAGAGCATCAGTATCAAATGTATACGCGATATCTGTAGCTATCACATCCAACCCATGCTTTGAAGCTTCAGCTGTAAACGAGCATGCACCTGCTGGACAATCCAATATTCGCCGTCCTTGCAACTGCTCTTTGGTTAGATCAAACATCGACATATACTCATTGTACGTTCTGCCTATAAATATAATCCGATCTAAATGAAGACCACCTGCCTGTAACTTTTCACTCATCTCAGCTCAATTCCTTTCTCAGCTCAACTATGCTCGGCTCATCTATCCTTTTGGTGCAACCTCTATGTTGCCCGTCTATTTTAACATATCTATAGCTACAAGTCTGCTCAGTTCTTATGCTGCTGCGCTCATTACCGTACTGCACAGCCTGTTCATGATGTTCAATGATACACAGATGCAGGAAATGATTGAACGGCTGCAAAGTATCGAGACTATTCAGCAACTTTGTATATGGTTATTCATTTTAGGTATCCAAAGGAGAGCTGATTCATGAACACTACCGTCAAGAACATAATACATTATGATTTACAAATGAGGCGATTTTGACCCACTTATAGGAGCAGCCTGCTTCCTTATTTCATGAGGAAACAGGCTTCTCCTATGCTACGATATCGGCAACAGTTGCTCATCTGTATGTGGTCGATCATATATAAATGCAAAAAAAGAATGCCGCCGCATCCTATGGTTGAAGAGCTATAATCAATTCTTGATTGAACTATTTTAGCATATCATAATGTGGGGTCGGCATAGAATGAATAATTATATATAAAAAATCCTCTAAACTGTGGAATAGACCACAATTCAGAGGATTTTCGTTGAGAGAGATTATACTATAATTACGTCCACAAGCGAAGTAGATCAATAATCCTACCAACAACCAGATAAAGAACACGATTCCAATCAATGCTGTAAGGCGAATCATTAGGTATAAGCAGAGGCAATAGTCCTTAACTGGCTCACTTGATTCAGTTTAATCATTTACTCGTAATCGGTCATAAATTATTGATGCCAGACAGCTACAATTTAGGACTGCGATTGGACAGTGAGCATGTTGTAGTGAATATGGAGATTATGGAACTTCTACAGCGTTAGCTCAAGCTGGCAATTTCCTTAAATTCAGCTTTTTGGTCTAACGGACAGGACAACTCATAGCAACGCAGTATCTTCTCTCCTTGTAGCTCAAAAATAGCAATTAGCTCCACCTGTCCACGCTTGCCGTTTTTCTTTTCCACATCGACTGTATAACGTAAAGTGGCTGTTTGTAACGGTTCGTCATACACATAATGGGTAAATGGCGAAATTTGTACAGATTGTAACTCTTGTCGCAGCATACGAATATGATGCTTAAATTCCGCTAGATCACTACATACACCATCGGTAACCTGTACGTATTCTGGTACAAAATACTGATCAATACAGGTATCATCCATACCGATAACAATATCGCGGTACATTCCGTTTAAAAATATCATTGCTTCGGATTTGTTTAATTGTCTAATCATTGTGTAATCCTCCAGTTTGTATAAAAGTGATTTATCTATATTTCATTAGATGCGCGCGTTTTTGTACATTCAGGCAGATTCAGCTACTAAGCCATATTGATATCAAATATCAAAGTCATTATATATACTCTGTCCACGTATGCAAAAAGCGAATAATTGTAGACAGTTCTGCCTCATCAAACTGACTAAACAACTGCTCATATTGTTCCAGTAGACGATCATGAAGTCGTTCATGAATGGTGGCGAGCTGCTCGCCTGTTGGTGTAAGTGTATAATAGACTTCTTTCAGGTTATGGGGGCTGCGCACTTCTCGAATTAGCTCATGCTTCAGAAGTATAGCGGTCGCTTTTGTAACAGCTGGTCGTGAAATGCGTAATTGCTCAGCCAGATTCATATTGTTTACCTCTCCCTGGATGTGCAAAATAGACAATAGATGTAACTGCGTAATCGTCCATTTGCGAGCGGGCGCCTCCATCTCTGCTGCCATTTGTTCAGCCAGTTGCTGTTGTCGCTGTATATTATCTTCACGTTTCAGCAATAGCTGCTCTACCGCTTGAAATGCTTTCTCATGCATTGAATTCATAACTGCACTCCTTTTTACATTATTAACCGGTTAATAATAATAGTTTACTGGTTAACAATATGTCTGTCAACCATGCTTTTTTGCCACACTGTTCTACCTGTATGAGTTGTATAAACCATATCAAGCCAGTTCTCCTATCCAACTGATTATGAAATACAGTGGGTAGAGAAGCTGGCTTGTTATTGATCGGGATAGCTGTAAAGTAATAGTCTTATATCCGGTAGTTAACTATTCTATGCAATGTATTCGTATCACAATGATGTGTTTACTCGTGATTTTTTCAGAAAAATTATTCGTACAATGCATCACGTAAACGACTGGACATTTTGGGCTGTTGAGCATTCACTTTAAGCAATGCTGTACGTAGACGTTTATTTTCGGCAGACACGGTCTGTAACGTATGAAGTAATTGCTCAATTAAAGGAGCATCACCTGCTGTCCATTCTGATCGTGTTAACAACTCATTCAGTTGTTGTTCTAAAGAAATTCGCTCTTCTTCAGTCATCGTTATTCTCCTCTGTTATACATTATTATTCATTATTGGGTATGTTGCTTGATCATCATTGGATTCTACCTATACAGGTTATATCCACACCCTATCATATTTTACGATGATCGCTATGGTATACACTGTATCTGTAACATCAACAAACCGGGCAACAGTATGCGCCCGGTTTAATACTAACAATAGATTAATACTTATCAGGTACATCAGTACCCTTTTATAGTTCCACAAATGATAATAATCGTCAATCTATTTACGTTACAGATAGATCAAGCCTATTCTTCAATAAGCTTCCGGTGTGAACAATCCTTGCTTACCTTGAAGTTTCACTAACGCTTCTGCAAAAAAGTAATCTCCATAAATAATCGAGACATTTAGATACTTCTGCTCTGGATAATGAACCGTTCCTTTGGAGATCAATCCTTCGCCCCCTGTTTCTCGCGACGAAAATTGTTCATATAATCCTTGCACTAATAATTCACCTGCACGTTGATAAAAAGATTGCTCTTGCTCGGGTACATGGCGAGCCAGTTCTAACAATCCACTGGCTGCTATGGCTGCGGCTGACGAATCCCAAGCTATCCGATGCTCATCCGGTGCACGAAAATCCCAAAAAGGCACAATGTCTTCGCCTAATTCGGTCAGGAAAAATTGAGCTGTCTGCTTGGCAATCTCCAGATAACGCTGTTCTCCTGTGTAGGCATAAGACAAAGCAAATCCATGAAGTGCCCATGCTGTTCCTCTAGCCCATGCGGAACCGGGAGCGAATCCTTGTCCGCCATGTTCTTTTACCTTTTCTCCGGTAAATGGATCAAATTCAACTGCATGACAGATCGAATGGTCTTCCCGTACAAATTCTTTTGCTATCGTATCGGCATGCTCTATTGCAAGTGCTTGATAACGTGGATCTCCTGTTTCTTTGGATGCCCAGTACAGTAGCGGTAGATTCATCATACTATCAATAATAGCAACCCCGCGTGTATCCATAAAAGTAGAACCAAAATTCCATGCACGAATATAACGACCACGCACATTATATCTGGCGGCTAATAGATTCGCTGCTAACAATCCACGACGACGAGATTCTAAATTACCGGATAATCGGTAATGTGCTACTCCGCTAAGAAGCCATGTGAATCCTAGATCATGATCGACTTTTTCTGGATCATAGAGACATTGCTCCAATTGAACTTCACAACTTTCCGCCCATGCAGAGACATCGATGCGGTTGTTAATCGCTTGTTCTTGCGTAGAGGAATCTGTAGCTGAATTCGGGCGTGCAGGTGTAGAATGCACCAACCATAACAATCCCGGCCAAAATCCTGCTGTCCACCACTCTGCTTCACGACGATCATATTCACCTTGTTCAGCCACATGAGGAAATTGATCTTGAATCACTGTGGCTGTGGTGGATGTTTGTTGAACGACCCAATTCCATGCTTCTGTCTGCCAGACGGTCGGTGCTGTAGTATTCATATCGTATCTCCTTTGCTTTTCACAGGCGTATGCCCTGTATACAATTTGTATAGCTTGAGAAAATAACTTTTGTACTGATAACCTAACATCTGGGATACTTCATCAACTGTACCATTTCCTGCGGTAATCCATTCTTTAGCACGTTGCATTTTGACACGGGTCGCATATTCGATAAAGGTCTCACCGGTTTCTTTTTTGAATAATCGACTAAAATAACTGGCATTCAAATGCAAATGTTCTGCCACCTCTTCTAATTTGACCAGACGATTCATATGTTGTTCGACATAATTGCGAGCATGAATAATTTCAGAGCGACAATGCGCTTGTAATGTCCAATCTCTTGATAATACAGCCAGCGCTCCAAAGCGGATATTCATCCATTCGGTAAGTTCATGGATATGACGAATATGCCCCATTTCACGATGTAATTCTTCTACAGAAAAAGCAAACGGTCGCTCATGCAATTGTTGTTGCTTTAATTGCCAGTCGATTGCTAATTTGAGCATAAATGTTTTGACTGTTTCTGGATGATAACGTTCTTGCTTGAGGCGTTCAATCCAATTGTTAATCCAGAGATTAATCTCACCATCAGGCAAAAGTGCCAATGACAATGATTCTGCCGCAGTTCCATAATTGGCAAATAAATCACTTTCTTTTTGAAAATCTAGTCGATAGCTAGTATCGCATAGTGTAGATGGTGGTAAGTAAAAATAACGATCAGCTTCTGCTTGCAATTGAATAGTATCGTTTATCGCTTCTTGCAAATGCATTGTTTTGGAACCACATACGGTAACAATCTCTGCTTTGGCAAATTTCTGCACACTATAGATCAATTGGTATATCACTTCATGCAGTATTTTTTCTTGTTCAGCACTAGAGCGAATCGGCAAAGCAAACCAGATAAAGCCTTCGCCAGGGCTTTTGCTCAAATGCACAGCGGTTCCTGAATGTTCTACTATTTCTTCGACGATATTTTCTACAGTAAATGAAAGCAAATCTAGATCATGAAATCGCTGTTTGCGCTCTTCATTGGCTGTGACAGTGTAATAGACAGGTAGCATCAATTTACCACGTGTGTCTAATCCGAAATGAGTCAATCGCTGAATCCCATACTCTTCATCTTGAATACTGCCAGATAGCAATTCACTGGTGAATTTGCGCTTAATTAATAATCGATGTCGCAAATGATCTTCTTGTAGTCGTTGATGTTCACTGGAATGCGATTGAGCTTGATCCAGTCGCTGGCGTATCTGTTCAAGAATAGGTACCAATTGATCTGCGGTTAGATTTTCTTTGAGCAAATAATCTTGTACACCTAGCTTCACCGCTTGTTGTGCATAAGCAAATTCTCCATGACAAGAAATAATGACTGACATTAGTGATGGATGTGTCTGCTTGAGCGTGGAAATTAATTGAATCCCATCGATCTTAGGCATTCCAATATCGGTAATCAATACATCTGGAGTGTGTTCCTGTCCATAAGTAAGCGCTTCCTCTGGATCACTAAAAGAACCTGCTAATTGAAAGCCGAGTTGCTCCCACGGGACAGCACGAGACAAATAATGAAGTACGGGCATGCTATCATCGACCAGTATGACGCTATACATCATCATCAACCTCCTTTGATATCTCAAGCTAAATTATGTTCTATAGCTAGGGCTCCAATCTATTGCTTATGCGGCAATCCGATCTTGATCTCTGTTCCTTCGCCGGGATGACTTTCGATGTGGACTTGTACAGCAGAACCATAGATCATTTGCAAACGACGGATCACATTCGTCAAACCAATTCCTGAAATGGCAGGCACAGAGGGTGAACTTGACTTGTATTCTGCTGAGCTATGATCGGATGATGCCTGTTCACTCGTGTTGTCTGTATCTGCTGTTGCTACATCTCTTTTGGATAAGTCCGTATGTGTAGATGCTGATAATGATAAAGGATGTTGAGCGTATTCTATGTTTGGTTTCTGAATCTGATCTATCACTTGTTGTACCGCTTGCAAACGTTCTTCATTCATCCCTTCGCCACTATCACGAATACTGATCCATAGCACATTATCTTTCAACCAGGATTGTATCCACAAAATACCGCCGTACTTCGACAATCCATGATGGTAAGCGTTCTCAACCAGCGGTTGAACAATAAATCGAGGAACATAGATACCGACCGTATCTGTAGCTAATTCCATTTCTACATGTACTTTAACTTCGCGCTGAAAATCCACTAGACGAATATAATGTTGTACCGTTTCTATTTCTTCTTGTAGTGGAATACACTCATTGCCCCGATTCACTGTCATGCGTAGCAATGAAGATAGTGAGCCTAGTAACACTGCCGCTTCTTCAGAACCTTTTAACAATAGATCCATCCGGATCGCACCCAAAATATTAAAAAGAAAATGAGGATTGATCTGTGCTTGAAGCATTTCTAGTTCTGCTTTGCGACGTTCGCTTTGTTCGCATTCTATCTGAATAATCATCTCTTCAACTCGATCTAACATCGCATCTAGCGATTGACCGAGTACACCTGCTTCATCTTCTCCACGAATACCGGAACGAATACTGAGATTATCGTTATCAATTTTGCGAACAACTCCTGTTAATTTGACAATCGGACGGGTCAGACGTGCAATCCCTAGTACCAGCAAAATCAGAAAAACGATCAACACCGCCATCTGTACAAAATTAGTCACTTGATAGATACGATTAATCTTTTCAGCGGCAACGCCATAAGGAACTAATCCTTCCAATCTCCATCCAGCGACAGACATGTCTCTTTCCAGTTCAAGAATACCTTCTCGTTGTTGATATAGCTGTGTAAAATCACTACCGATCCATGCGTTATTCGGATGAGAAATAATCTTGTTATCTGCTCCGACGATCATCATCTGAATCGTAGAATTATATTTATTGAGTACAGCTTTGAGTTGTTCTTCATTCATACTTACGATCACATAACCATAGACTTTACCTGATAATAAGCGTAAACTGCGAGCTACCGAAAGCATATACGTTGGTGGTTCTTCTTTCGATTGCAGATACGATGGATGAAGTAAAAAGTTCAGCTTCCCACCTGTTACAAATGAACCGCTATTGGTCAGTTGATGGATATCGAGCTTATCAAGCTGGTATTGATCCGACTGGAAATTGCTATATACCATTTTACCATTTCCTGTCCAGACAGAAATATAGACTTGTTCGCCTGCATAAGAAAGATTGTCTAGCTTTTTGGTAACATCAGATGCTTCGGTCTGTCCTACATAGATTCCGCTACGTCGATATTTGAGTGCTAGATTGAGTTCTTGATCCAAGTACAGATAATTGGAAATATAGATCAGCCGATTGATCTGATCGGTTAAGTACAGATTCGCTGCATCCAATGAATTGCCTGCATTTTGCAAAACGGTTTCTTTCATCATGTCTTTGGTTAGCCAGCTAGATAACATTGTGCCTGCGCCGATCGTTAACAGTAAGCAACAGGCTACGGAGGCAATTAGCTTGCCCCTTAGTGAAGTGTGCCAGATTCTCCTCCATGCCTTCATGCTCATATGACCTTTCATTGTGGATTAAAAGTTTTCATCAAAAATGGTGGGTGGGAGCGTGAAGGAGGTTGTCCGCTTCGGTGAAGGAATTGTCCTTGTCATCGCTGTTGAACAAAAATACCTTGATTGACCTGAACGGTCGGTATTTTTATTCAAAGGCGACCGCTTCGCTTTTTCAGGACAATTTCCTTTACCTCCGCTCCGACGCTCCTTAGCTCCCACGCAATTTCTTGATGTAAAGCTTTCTTAATTTGGGGTAGCCGTTTTGGGGCTGAAAGAAATTAGTTTGTGTTATAAGAATTTTTGGTTTTGTGGTGATTGGGATTTCTTTGTTTTAGCTTTAGTATAGAGTTTGGTTATTATAATAAGGATGTTTAGGTGAATGATATGATTTTATTTTTAGTTGGTTTAGTTGGTATATAGGCTTGTTTTTATTTTAGAGAAATTCATTTCATTTCATTTTTTTCGTTTGGTTTATGATTTGGTTTTATTTTATCTTTTTTGTATAGATTCTATAAATGCTATAGATTAGCTTTTGTTGGCGTCTATGATTTGTTGGACGATGGCTTTGGCGTTGGTGATGGTGGTGTCGATGTCTTGTTTTTGTAGGATATATTTTTCGAACTCGGCGTTGACTTCTTGTTCGATTTCACTCAAATATGGGACAGCAGGAGCTTTGTTGATGCCTTTGCTGACTTTGAAAGTATAGATGAGTGAGTCTAGATCGACATTTTCTGGATGGGTACCATTGTTGATAATACTCTCCAATGCTTTGCTTACATCTGCTTTTTGCCAAGAAGAAATATCTGTGCCTTGCGCTTGAATACCTTCTGTAGTCATCCAGCGGATAAATTTCATCGAAGCGTCTTGTTTGTCTGAACCTGCACCGATTCCATAGTAATCGTAGTCATTGCTAGAATAGATTTCTTTGGTATCTGCGCTATTTTTGGGATAAGGTGCGACAGCTACTTTGAAGTCTGGTGCAGATTCTTTGCTACCTGCGATATTAGAGTTCATCCAGCTTCCCATAACTAACATACTTGCCGATCCACCTAGAAATTGATCACGATAGTTTAACTTTTGAGAAATAGCATCGCTATAAGGAACAGCCGATTTGTCTTCATGTTCTGCATTATAACGAAGTTCAAACGATGCCTTAAAGTTCGGATCGTCCATATTGGATGTTCCATCTGCTTTGAGATAGCTATTGTTCTCCGGTTGATTCAATAGTTCTAGTAGCGTCTGAGATGCCCATGTATGGAAGTATACACCATAGTAGCTATGATCCGGTGCTGTTAATTTTTTGGCATATTCTCGAAATTCGTCCCATGTCCAATCGGTAGGTACTTTTAAGCCTGCTTTATCCAGACGATCTTTATTTAACAATACATACGTAATCGCACGCTTACCTGGTAGTGCATAACGTTTACCATCGACAGCGAAGTCTGCTAGATATTCATCTTCATATTTAAAATCAATCAGATCGTCTAGCGGTGCAAATAGTCCCATATCGACACGTTGAGCATACGTATTGGCATTGTTGACCATCACAACATCGATCGGATCACCTGAACCTGCGGCAAGGTCTAACTTTTTGATATATTCATCGGTATCACTTTTTTCAGACAAGCCTACATATTGTACTTCGATATCTGGATTCTTTTTTTGCCATGCTGCATAGACATCATCCCAATGGAATTGATCTTTGGTATACCATGTGTAAAATGTGATTTTTGTTTTGCCATCTGCGGTTGTTGCTGTATCTTTAGCCGGGCCACATCCTGCGAGTACCAATAGTAGACAACAACTTATAATAATCATTGATTTCCATCGTAGATTCAATTTCATGATAATCCCCCTTAGAATGTATACATTGTATATAAAAAATAAATCACGTTTATCCTTTGACACCACCGAGTGCAATGCCACCAATCACATGTTTTTGAGCCAGTAAAAAGACGATCACTAGCGGTAAAATAGCCGAGCATGTACCTGCCATAATCAGCGAATAGTATTCGCCGGTCGCATCGGCAAAACGGTTAATTCCTAGTTGAACCGTAAATAGTTCTGGGGAACGTAGAAAGATCAGCGGTGCTTGATAATCGTTCCATGTCCAGATAAAGCGCAGAATCGCATATGTAGCGATAAATGGTTGCACTAACGGTAATGCTATTTGAGCAAAAATCCGTAGATGCCCTGCTCCATCAATCTTAGCGGATTCAATAAATTCACTATGAATCGACATAAATGCTTGGCGCAACATAAATGTGCCTAGTGCGCTGAACGATTCGAGCAATACCAATCCGATATGGGTATCAAAAAGCCCTAGACTGCGATACATAATAAATTGAGGAACCAGTACCGCTTGCCCTGGAATCATAAAAGTCAGTAAGACGATAATAAATAATGTATCCCGACCGCGAAAATAGATTTTGGAGAACGCATATGCTGCCATTGCTGAGGTAATGACTGAGATTAGAATCGTCATCACCGATACTTTGATCGAGTTCCAGTAATACAGCATAAATGGCGGATCACCGAACCAGACAGCACGATAATTTTCGACTACATTCCAGTTATGCGGAATCCATTGTACCGGATATTTGAATACATCAGCTTCTGGCTTGAACGATGCTGACAACATCCAGATAAAAGGTAGTAAAAAGATAATTCCTATCACCAGCATGATAACGGTTACAATAATTTTCGTCAAAGACAGTTTATCTTTTGTTGGACGTTGAGATGAAGATACATGTGGAGCTGAAATCGGATGTTCCAACAGCTACACCTCCTTATAGCATCATAATAATTTAGTAGTTAACCCACTTTTTCTGACCCCAAAATTGAACAACCGTAATCAGTAAAATCACAGCGAACAGAAAGACCGATTCTGCGGCGGCATATCCCATTTTCAAATTCACAAAAGCTTGATCATAAATTTCATAGACCATAACATTGGTTGATTTGGCAGGGCCACCTTGTGTCAGTACAGCGATCAGATCGAACGTTTTGAACGAATAAATGATACCTGTAATCAATAAGAAAAATGTAGTTGGTGATAACATCGGTACAGTGATCGAACGGAACTTACGCCATGATGAAGCTCCATCAATATCGGCGGCTTCGTACAAGTCTTTGGGAATCGACTGTAACCCTGCTAGATAGACGACCATATTGAAGCCTATCGATGTCCAGACTGTAATCATCATAATCGAAGGTAGCGCATACGTAGGATCTGCTAACCATTTCGGTGGATTAGTAACACCTAGAGACATTAGAAATCCATTTACAGGCCCTTGAGAAGGATGAAATAAAATCTGAAATACAATCGCTACGGCAACCACACTTGAGATATACGGCATAAAGTAAATAATTTTGAAAAAGCTTTTGAAATACACTTTTTCATCTACTACAATCGCTATAACTAATGAAAATAAAAGTGTAAATGGTACAGCTAATAGTAATTTGATATTGTTCAGCATCGATACAAAAAACGATTTATCTTGAAACAAATGACGGAAATTATCAAGTCCGATCATCTCAACTCCGCGAAACCCTTGAATAAAGTTCCATTTGGTTAAACTTATAAAAAAGAGTGAGACCATCGGAATCAAAATAAAAACGGTAAGTCCGATCAACATTGGAGCAGCAAATAGATAACCAGCAATCGTTTCTTTGGCTGTTGTTGAAAGCCAGCGCTTGGACGAAGATGAAGCTGTAGATTGCGATGCAGAACGTTCCACGATTGGTACCTCCTTGTAGAATAGTGCCACAGCCGCGGACTGTAACAGGTATTCAGTTGATATCTTATGTTCTAAGTGTATCGTGGAACAATTGTTCATTTAAGACACAGAACTGACCTGTTTACAAACAATTTTTACCTTTTACGATTTCATGAGAAATTATTTTTCTGTTATGAACTATTATTAGGATCTATTAGTTGTTTATCAGCAGAAAATTACATTAAGTGTATTCACAACTATAGATAATAAAATAGACAACAAAAAAAGCAGTCTGGTTATTATATCCAGACTACTTTTTGTATAAGCATCATCAGCTAGACTATATTTTATGCTCAATCCTATCTGATTATAAAAAGAGTTCAAAAGAAATACGTGAACCTGTGGCTTCAATTCTTGCTCCTCGTAATAATCCGTTACGACTGGCTACCTCATTCGCTTCGTTAGGAAACGTAATCGTCGCTTGCGGGGTACGGGGTACGATTCGTATATACTGATCACGATAAGTCACTGTAATCACTTCTACCTGTTCTTGCTCTGTCATCGTTGCTGATGATGCCCCCACCTTATCTGCTGTATCCCATTCATTTATCGATTGTTCTGCACGAGCTGTTAATGATTGACGATCGATTCGTTCTGTCTTGATCGTAGATGATGCTTGTCCGTCAGATAGAAATAAAGGAATCCACGCACCGATCTGCTTGATCTGTTCTGTAGAGTTACCAGCTTCTGCTTCATCATTAGCAACAACTTCATACGTTACCACGATATGTCCGGGAGACTGTTCATAAGTCGCAACTACATAATTAATGCCTTGTAATGGCCCCTGCCATCGTATGACCAGATGATTATGATCTGCGGTGGTCGAAGATTGCTCAATACGATAAGAGCCTCCACCATCAGACGGATCAACTCCTGTATCACGATCAAAAGGAGTCGCAGTCGGTATTCCTTCTGCTAGATGATGCCATACGTTATCTTCTGTCTGCCACGCAGGCATATGAATAAGCGGGAAAATATCACCTGCGTTAAACTCTGTAAATCCTTGATCTCTATGTCCGGGAGAAGAAGTAGCTAGATTCGCGTGTAATCCGGCACGCTGAATACGTGCTATACCTGGAATGATATACGGATCATTCAGTGCCGTATGAATGACTATCTGCTGGTCTGGTACTGAACTAAAGACCGTCTCAAACCAACCATCTGCTTGAAGAGTACGACTTCCTAACTCTGCCGGAATAGGATAAGATGTAATCTCTTCGGGTTGTTCATACCAGAGCGTATAGGCCAGTGCAGCCGCTGTCCATAGATTATACGTCGTATGATTGCTATACACTTCATATCCATGTCGTTGCTCTGCCGGAAAATGATTACGAACGATCTGCACATATCCTTCAGAAGTTTGCCACTTTTCTATCGCTGCCCATGTCTTATCCGCTGCACGCCGAAATGCTCCAGCCCATTGTAATGCTCCATCTGCATACGCTTGCTGGGCTTGCATCGTAAATACAAATGCTGCTGCCGCTTCATTCCATTGATGCTGTGCACTGCGCCCCCGTGGAGGTAATTCTCCAAGTGGTGATAGTGTTAATAATGAACTGATCGCTCCATGCTGTAACTGACTTTGCAAAGCGGTTGCTGTTGTACCAGCATATCCCGATAACATCATCACACCCAGATGATAACGAGTCGCAATATCGTAAGCAAACGGGCTATTGGGTCGATCTAGCGGCCCATCTTCATACCAGCCAAGTGATGTAAAGCGAGGCAGATGGTACTTTTGCAAATAGTTGTCTATCCATGTCGTATCCTTAGAAGCTATACCTTCGGCTTGCCGTATCACTTCTCCAGACAACATAATCGCATTCCAGTTGATCATACGATTCGGATTTTTCATTTTGCTCATCGTAAATAAATAAGTCTGCTCCGGTTCAATCGTTGCTAATGCTTGTCGCCATAGTTCGGCTTGCTCTGGCATTTTTTCTTTAAGAATACGATAAGCTCCCATAATCATCACAATAAAAAAATCAGGATGCTGATCCGGTGTTCGCTCGGATACTAACAATTCAATACTATGAGTTAACGCAGACGCCGCAGAGTCAATTAAGTCTTCTCGTCCGCTACTCACTAATACCGCCGCCGCAAGAGCATACGAAGGTGTCGAATAATAACGTTCGGCTTGCGAATAAGGATCGATAATCGCTCCATCGGCTTGCTGATGACTCGCATAATAATCTACCATTTGACTGAGCATCTTCACTTTGCGTTCATGTGTCCAATCTGATGCAGGTAAAGGCTGACTTTGATGCAATAGTTGTTCATATTTACGTGCCTCATCTGCCCACCCATAAGAAGATGGATTCCATCTATTCCACTGTTTCAAAATAACCCCTTCTTTCGGTCTTTTGATAGTTCATGATTACGTCTATTTCTTCATGAGTTCAGTGTAGCACCTTGCTTAATCCGATAAGATTCACAGATTTGACTGATTAAGCGACAATCTTGACTCTGGTTATCATGCTAAAGATGGAATAGATGTAATTACAAATGATAGACCGATTACCACAGTGATTGTATGTTCTGAATGTGAGATGCCTTCTAACGAAGAACTATTTGCTGTAATACTCTTTTGCTGTATAAATTGTTCTTGTATTCCCTGTTCTATAGAAGCAACATGCTGAATCGATGTTCGATACAATACGATTGCCGCACCATGATGATCGACATGTTGAATCACTTCCACTGTGACCTTTTTTCGAGCTTGTGCAAGCTTTAGACAGACTTCTGCTTTGTTGCCAATCCAGCGCACAGTATCAGCTTCTATAATCGGCTCTATAGTGCTCATAAATCGTTCAACAATTGGCGGCATAGCGTGATCTAGTGAATGAGTACTACTTTCCTGTGCACTAAATCTATTCTTCTCTCCCTGCGGTTGAAGATTAAATGTAAATCGATCGATCAATTGCAACGTGGCTTCTGCTTGATCTTGTGAAACAGACCAATCCAGATCACGAGTATACTGTTGTAAAGTCGGATGTGCATAGGCTTTGGTGATATCTAGCTTCCATATCGCACGATCTGTCTGCCCCTCTCTCCATATACGCTGTTCTAACACATGAGACTCTGCTTCACGTCCACTTTGTTGCTCCTGACCATCTATCTGCGGAACCGAATGCCCTGCTGACGAAATATTCAAAATCTGTTCCCTGCCAGGCGCAAAATAAGCCTGTGTATACAACCCTGCTCCAAGATCAGATAATATATTTTCTCCACCAGCATGAATAATGAACGAACCCAGATCATTATGATTGTGAGGTTCATCATTATGCCCGCCTTTGGTTGCCAGCGCTATCGTCATATCAGACTTGGAAAGATTACTTTTGCAGATCATCCAATTCAGATCAGGTAAATAGACCCCACCTTCCTGTCCATCGACCTGCACAGAATCATAAGACGCAAAGGAACTTTCATCTGACCATAACAAATTACGAATCAAATGCGCCCATCGGCGACAAGGATCATCTA
The DNA here is from genome assembly GCF_028606985.1 of Paenibacillus kyungheensis. Lineage (NCBI taxonomy): Bacteria > Bacillati > Bacillota > Bacilli > Caryophanales > Paenibacillaceae > Paenibacillus > Paenibacillus kyungheensis. The sequence continues at coordinate 3,383,562 of NZ_CP117416.1, forward strand.
TCAATAGATTGATCTGAAAAGGTAACGAATACTCATGCCCTGTCCATTTGCCCAATTGCGATAATAATCCAGGTGGCAATATCTCTTGTTCATCACTATCCGAGAAATTAACAAATACTCCGTCTGACAAATGAAGATGTTCTGGAAAAGCCGCCATCTGTGCAATCTTAGTAGAACGCAATAGATGTTCATACTGTGGTTCTACACGTATCAACATATCTGCAAAATAAGTATAATAACCGAATCCATAGACCCAATACCCTAACCCTTCTGCACATCCTCCATCTTCACCATATCCTGATAAAAAGTGACTCATTGCTTGAATCATCCGTTCCAGAATCTGAACCCGTCTAGGATCGTCTTGCTTCAGTAATAATAAAGTGGCAATTCCGCATCCTGATCCACAGACAGCCGACCAATTATGATCTGCGGTCTCCCAGCCGAATAATGGATTAGGTTCGCTCAATGGCTTGAATATCCGTCGCTGCACTTCGGACTCGATCCGTTCTATAATGCGATCATCTAACCGCCCCTGAAATAACGTACTTAGCTCGGCTAACATACCAGCTGTCTCTGCCGCAAACAAATCAATTTCTTCCCATACCGGTCGTTGTGCGTGTTGGTTGGACTGTGGCAAATGTGCAGGTAAGCACCATGTATACTCATTGCAGATATCCCATAATGCTTCTTCTAATGCTTCTATGTATGATGTACTCTCATCGGTTGTGTGTAAGCTTATGATCGCCAACGCTCCGATACGCCCTCTTTTCTCAAAATAAAGCTGTTGATACTGCTCCCGTCCTCCATGATCAGAAAATTCACGAAAAGCTTCAAACGACAGTACAGGAATCGGAAGAATCAATGCTTCATCCGCTAGATGCTGTAACTCTGTCCACCATGCTGTATAGTTAGGATTGCTTAATGTATGTTGTACTCGATTTTCCAGATCATCTATCCCCCAGAGTAAAGCAGAGGACTTGGTAGAAATATTCATGATATTCACCTCGTAGCTAGAATAGTTGTTGATTGTTTTGAAGATAACGCTTTCAACGATAAATGTATATCTATTATGAATTTTTCATATAATGAAATAATTATAAATGACTGGATATTTGAGCATTATAGGTTATGCTATATAAAAATATATACCGAATTGGAGGAATAATGATGAGTGTAAATATTGAGTTGGAACAACATATTACTACTTTGACCGATGAGGAAAAAAATGATTTTATCAAACATGTCTATTTAATCCTAAATAATCGTAGCAATTCGGATCTAATCGTTAGAGCTAAAATTAGTGAATTAGTAGGTCGTTATATCAATATCAGTAAATAACATACATCGCATACGATGATGAACTATTCATGATATCATTCTGCATTTTTAAATATAGAATACTCATTTTTAGCAAATAAAAAGTCGCTTTTTTATCAAAGCGACTTTTTGTGTTGCATGCTATTTTTTTATTAAATGCTATTGGTATAGATGTCTAGCGAAACCGTAGTCCGCTCTTTTTATGCTTGCGTCTACGGATCAAAATATAAAATAACATAACTAATACGATCCCAATTCCATCGACTAATGTATCTGTAAAATGCCCTGTTCGTCCTGATACAAATGTCTGATGCCATTCATCCGACAACGCATATAGATAAGATACAATACCTGCCCAGACAATCGGCGCATACTCTCGGCGTGTCAGTGGAGAAAACACACGACATAACAAAAACGCCAGAATCGCAAATTCAACCACATGCGCTATTTTACGAATAAAAAATTCAAAAAAATCATAAGGCGATGTGCCACTCACCAGATAACCATCATACGAAAATTCAATCGTAGGTGTAAATGTAGACAACGTGGACTCTGGAATCAAGTCTGCCAAAAACGGCTTCAAATCCTGCTCAATATACGGCTGATTGGATTTGTAAAAAATAAAAGCCATCCATGCTAAAGCCAGTACCGTCCATATGATCCAGCGAACGTACGGAAATTTTCGACTACTATAGATAGAACTCATTCAGCTTATCCCTCCAAACATATGCAGCATAGTATATCATATCCTGCACATCTGATCATCCCACTGTCCAAAGCAACATATCAAAAAACAGCCCGATCTTTACCAGACTGTTTTGGTTATTACACTATGTATTTTTCAGCACATACGGCTATCCTAGTATGTTTTTATCTTATCGACCCTATCGTGTCTTTAATCAAACATACTAGCTAGTCGTTAACCTATTTATCAAGTACAAACTTGTCTAGACAAACAGTCATTTTTCACGTTGCAATTACAGAATTCTTATTCTATTCGATAGGAGCACGTTCTACAAAATATTTATTTGTCATATAGAAAGCTTCACCACGTGATGTTTCCACTTTTCCTTTTTTCGGATCAAGGAACACAATCTCTTTACACTTCGTGCAATACCATTTGGTACGCATAAATGGTGAATCTGTAGTATAAGCTGTTCCACATTTGCAATCCACTTTGATCAAAATCTCATTTGCTTTATAAGCAGTGCTCAAGTCCTCAGCAGGATGTTGTTCTTCCGGCTGAATCGGAACAATCACACGTTGATGATCAGAGAATTGATTTTGTACTTTAAAATCAGCAACTAATTCGGGATTCAACCCAAAAAATTCTTTACCTATATTAGTCACATAACGCGTATTGCTTCTATAACTTTCAAGCCATTCCTCGATCTGCTGGTTCGATAAAGGTACAGTACCTTTTATACCACTGTTCAAGGTGTATGTCATGATGTGCAAAGCATCGCTTGGTCTGCTTGAGTACATTAGAAACCTCCTCTTTCTTCAAAGCTAATGTACTATAAATCATCGTTTTTATCAAAGCACGAAATTAACTAAAATCCCATGATATTGAATTCGCTAGTACATATATGCCGTTTTATTCCCGGTAAAACGGATTATTACATTTTTGTTACAAATAAGTCAGCAAGCATCGGACCCTACTTTCTAGCCTATCCCCCCTATTCGCGATGATTATGTACCATTGCTTAACTTATATAATCGCCCAGATCGACATGCCAAGTTATCTGGTTGCGGGCAATCCACAATTGGACAGCATCATGAAAATGCTGAGCATATTGCTTACGGGAGACCTCATTTACAGTACAAAAATGCTCTATTAATTGATATTTTTCTACCCAATCATTCATCGTAGCAAAGCCAATATGCTTGATCATATGACATTGGAAACATAACGACTGAAACCCGTTCAGGTACTGAACTTGTACGTCTGTATCAAATGTCCATATCTCATGGCAATGTAGCTTATCGATCGTATCCCCTTTGACACGATGACAGATACAGCAGCTATACTGATCACGCTTTTGAATATCCTGGCTGAATTGTCGCCACTGATAAGAAGTTAATCGATTACGAAGATTCAAGTGCATTGTCGATTCGGGAATTAATTCTATTTCTAACTTTAATTCATTATGATTCATAGAAGTTTCCTGTACCCAATCATTTTTGAGCTTCCTTAGATTATAACACTAATGTTAATAATTTATAACACTAATGTTAACATTAAGGCAAGACTAGAACTTGATTCAACGTACATAATTAATACGATTAAACTTTTGATCATTATATATCAATTATTCATTTTTTGAAATCGTTAAATCTAAGAAATGTAGATTTGGATCATTTTATTTGACAGTTAATTGAAATTTGCCGTTGATATTATTACCGATCTCATAATTATTGATCGTCATATATACAACCGTCTTTTTATTCCACGTCGGTAAATGTTCACCTTCTGCATATAATTGTTGGACATCGTCAATCATCTGCTCACATTTGGCTTGTACCTGCTGATCCGGTAAATCATATACCCCCTGCGCGCTATAATACGGTTCCATCTTCGGTTGATTGTAAATATCAATATATAGATACTCTAATTGATGAGATGGATCTTTGTAAAAGTAAATTTTATTGACTACAAAATCATCTGTCGCCACATAATCTTCGATCTGATGGGTCATATCATGAATAGCAGTATCTTCTTCTATCGTCCGCACATTCTTTTGGACAGTTGTTAACTCTTGTTGATACCTCTCAAGCTTCTTGGTTAGCGCCTGATTGCTCTGCTCACTCTGGTATATCGTTGTATAAAGCTTCTGATTGCTTATCCACAATACGCCAGCCAGTGCAGTTACTACTATTAGTAGAACAACGGCTATGATCCAACCGGTATGCCTTCTTTTATGCTGAATAACAGAAGTCGTCCAGTCTTTTTCTACAAACCGCATAACAACCTCCTTCAATATTATTCTCGTTTGCATTATACATGAAATGAATCATAAATCAGCACTTTTTTTACAAGCATGAGTAATGAATCAAGACTTTGGAATGAGGAAATAACAGCATTAGGTCTATCCACTTATTTTATAAATATTTGTCAAAAACACTAGCTGTTTATGTAAACCTATGGTAATATTAGTCCATACAGAAAGGAGGTGCGTCAACATTCAGATTAACATGTTGAACGCGTCCTTTACCCAATCCGAGGTTCTTGTCTAAACCACACGAACTTCGGAGGCGCGGGATGCGGATCAAAGATTTCAATTAGCGCCATCGGGTTAGAAAGACCACCTTCGGGTGGTCTTTTTATGTGCAAAAAAATATTTTTCCGAGTAATTCATATTTTTTTTCAGATAAAACTAACTTATTAAGGAAACTATGTTAATATGAAGTTAAATCCTATTACATAAGCCAAATAACTTCCTGAATATAGGGTATCCGTAACATCAAAGGAGGTTTATGACGAAAAGATAGATTGCACTTTCATTAAAAGGCATATAGTTCTTTTGTTTGTCTACTCTTCATAGGGAGCATCCAACTCTATAATATTATGATCAGGATCAAGAATATAAATCTGTGCAAAGCCGGCCAAACTATGGGGACGTGCTTCATAGAATACATTTTGTTGATCTAACCACTCCAATGTCTGACGATAACTCCTTACCCAGATAGCTAGATGTCCATCTGTTGAATCAATATTCCCCTCACGTAATGTTTCTCCTTGCGGTTGCTGTATCAAATGCAACTGTTGCTCACCTATTGCATACCATATTCCTACAGAATCAAATGGCGGACGCTCAATTTCTTTCAATTGAAGTACGTCAGAATAAAAGACACGAGATCTATTAATATCACGTACTGCCAAACTCATATGATGAATATATTCAAATTCAATCATGTTTGTGTTCTCCTTTTGTCTTTTTTTATTCATTGTTGGAACATTCTTTTTCTATATTATCCTGTATGTATGGATAAAGTAAATTCAGTTAGAGAGTGAAACGTGAAAAAGGGATTCTATTTACTAGGCATATGCTGTTCAAATTAGTATTCAAAGGAGAAATAAATAATGAAAAAAACATGGGTTACATTGGGTCTTACAACAGTGACAGCACTAGCGCTCGTAGTTCCTTTCCATTCATCTGCTTATGCGGCTACTTCTACAGCAACTCAAGAAACTACTCCTTCTTCGATCGATAGTCAGAATATTGATCTCAATTTCGACCTTGTACTTCAAAAAGGAAACTCTGTTGTCAAATCGAGTACATTCCCTTCTTATAAAGATCTGGTATCAGCAACAGCTGATCTTACCCTTCGTTCAGATGAACGTATCGTTTTATCCTATGAAGGCTATGATGTAGTTAAGAAAAAATGGGTTCCTGTTAATGTAAACATATACGATTATTCTTATAATAGTGATATCAGTCTGGCTCCAGACCCTAATGCAGATGGTGGTCGTGGTGCTGTTCAATTCCGTTTTGTAATAGCAGGATTCAATATCCAACAAACATCTCACCAAAAAATATCTGTACACTATTTTGCTTCTTAACGATAATATCTACAACTCATTTTAAAAACGTATAACATACAGATAGATAACCCTCTGACTTACGCTTGTTATCATAAGCAGAAGCTAGAGGGTTATTATTTAATTTCTCTACTTGAGTACATCTATTTCTAGCCACCCTATGAAAAATAATTGCCAACTTTTAAGAGAACGCTTACAATATGTAATATTAATATTCAATTAGCTATCTATTTTTTAACGCAGGAGGTACATTCACAATGATATCCAGCGAAAACGATTTGCATCATTTCTCTCAAAAGCCTATCCGCTTTATTCTCACCCCTTCTCCTGTCGCTCAATCCACTTATCTGTATATTCAAGAAATCGGGTATCATTATATCGATTCATCTTCTTCTATTAAGCATGCCAAAATTGCGTCCTATCTGTTCTTATATACATTGTCCGGTTCTGGTTGTCTGTATTATCGAGGACAGTCTTTTCTATTACAAGCAGGTGATTTCTTCTGGATCGATTGCAAAGAAGAATACCGCTATGAAGCAAAGTCCGAACAACCATGGGAAACGTTATCGATCCATATGTATGGAGCCACAATAGCGGGCTACTATGATCAATATGACAATAATCAGATGCCAGTATATCATTCACAATCGTCTTCGCTGATTCTGGAGCTAGCTCAACAATTACTTAACTTGCAATACACACGTACACAGAAAACAGAGCTTCTGAATGCTCAACTCCTCACACAATTGTTAACCGAGATCATCTTAACGACGATCTATGCCAAAGACAATACATACAGCATCCCCTCCAAAATTCTGAATATGCAAACTTATCTCGAACATAACTACACGCAAGCGATCACACTCGACCAGCTCGCCAAACAATACGGGATGAACAAATTTCAACTGACCAAAGATTTCAAACAATATATCGGACTCCCTCCGATCGAATACCTGATCCATATTCGGATCAATGCTGCCAAAGGCATGCTACAATATTCCGACAAAAGCGTCCAAGAAATCGCCAACGAAGTCGGCGTAGACAATGTATCTCATTTTATCAATTTATTCAAAGCCAGAGTCAATTGCACCCCGCTTAGTTACCGAAAAGAATGGTCGTAACGATAATTCAGACGACGGATGACATCATATAACTCTCTACATTTCACTGTACTTTATAAACACTATTTTAAGTGTAGTATACGTATATTCTCCTGTGAACAATAGAAATTATTCCTAATATATGGTATAAAAAATATGATAAATAAAGGATACTATTATTCATAAGGAGAATACGATGCTTATTTCGAACGATCATTTGTCTATTCGTTCTCTTACCATTGAAGATAAAAATAACCTTGCAAAATGGATGTCTGACCCTACAGTTTTGCAATATTATCAAGGTCGAGATGAACCTCTAGATGTGGACAAAGTCACTGAAATCTTTTACGATCCAGATAATGAAGATGTTCAGTGTATTATCGAATATGATGGTATACCGATAGGTTATATTCAATATTACCTGTTAGATCAAGAAAGCAGAAATGTATACGGATATCATGACTCTAGTGAAGTGATCTATGGGATGGATCAGTTTATCGGCGAACCAGACTATTGGAATCGGGGTATTGGTACTCTACTCATCCAGACAATGATCACCTTCCTCACACAGCAAAAACAAGCCCACCGCATCGCAATGGACCCTCAGACATGGAATACGAGAGCACTCCATTGTTATAAAAAATGTGGATTCCAAAAAGTAAAATTATTACCCAACCATGAATGGCATGAAGGTGAATATCGGGATTGTTGGTTAATAGAGTACAAAAAGTAGTAAAAGCTTATAATGAGGTTAGATAGAATTGAAAAATATGCAATTGTACGTTATGATTTGGCTGATATACATATGTAGGACATATTTATTTTAGAGGATATGCAAAGTCAATAACTGTACAGCACCTGACTTAATTGCAAGCCATCTTTGATCCCCTGCTCATACATCGTCGATTCTGCTAATCCTTGAATAAGCGTCACTACTTCTTCGTATTGGGTGAACAGAATTTGGATATCTGACGGAAGCTGATCATAGATAGTGGCAAATAGTTCTGTGCATTCAGTGGTGAGGGCTTGATACTCAGGCGAAGGCGAAATAGCATCCTCACTCACTTGATCCATACGTGTGGATATGAACTGATTGAAGGCTTCTTTGATTTGGGCTTTTCTATGTAGTAGTTGGGTCATTTAAAGTCCTCATCTCTAATTTAATAATTACCAAACTTTAAAAGTACTACTTTATTAGTACTATATTTATTTAAATATACTACTTTTCGAGTACTACGTCAATAAGTCATTAAAATAATTTAATAGTGTTACTTTAAGTGAAAGGCGGCTACGATTCAATGGAACAAATTCGATTTAAACTAAATGAAACTTTGAAAATTATTGGGGCTACTCGAAATAAATTATCTGTAGAATCTAAAATACGTTCTGCTACTATTTTAGACTTAGCAAGTGGTAATACTCGCACAATCAAATTAGAAACACTAATCAGTATACTGAATGCAATTAACGAAATTGCTATCAATAATGGAGTAAATCGTACATTTGATATTGAAGATATTATAGAATACATTCCTGTGGACCAAGAGAAAAAAGACCAATAAATTTTGGTCTTTTCTTAATTTCAGGATTTATTATTTATATTTAGAAAAGATTGTAAAGGCGCTTCATGTAAAAAATATTTCTGTGCCAACTCAATTTATCAACAAAATGGTTAATTATATCTTAACTTTTATAAAGATCTCATCTTACTTTTTAAATTTTCTTTATACTCTTTTTTCTCACTAATAACAATTTCTAAAATATATTTATGTTCAATTATTTTACGTAATCTTCGAAAGTATACTATTATTATTACTGCCAAAAACGTAAGTGTTAATGTAGCCAAAATATACGAAAAAAATAATCCTAATTCTTCACGAGCTGAAAAAAATTGTTGATAAAGAAAAACAAATATTCCAATTAGTAAAACCATCAAAGGATGTTTATATACAGCCTCACTTGCTTCTAATCTAGCTTTTTCTAGCTCTAAATCACTAACTTTCTCTTTAAAATATCTCAACTTTTGTTTTCTTCTACTTTCTAATGTTTTCAATTCTTGAAATTTCATTTGGGAATTTTCTCCTTATAATATTCTTTAGAAAACTTAAAATTAGTACATATGGAAATAATAGTTAATAAAATGCCACTCACTATAGAAAAAATCTCTATCAATAAGTGGCATTAATTAACATACAATTTAGCAAATAAATTTTCTACTCTGTTAATTCGGAACCTTATGCTCAATTCTAAGCTTGTCTGCTACCATCGCGATGAACTCCGAATTGGTAGGTTTGCTTTTACTAATATTAATCGTATAGCCGAACAAATGACTGATACTATCAATATTCCCTCTTGTCCAAGCCACTTCGATGGCGTGGCGGATGGCACGTTCTACGCGGGAAGGGGTTGTTTTGAACTTGTCTGCGATTGCAGGATATAAGGTCTTGGTGATCGATCCTAGAATCTCGATATTGTTGTAGACCATCGTGATCGCTTCACGTAAGTATTGGTAGCCTTTGATATGTGCAGGAACGCCGATCTCGTGGATGATTGCTGTAATATTCGCATCCAAATTCTTGCCTCTTGTTACAGGCGGTAGACCGTTATTGACTTTGTTGCCCATGCTATTGCTGCTATTACCTGGTTGCATATTGCCACCGCTATTGGTAATCGGAGATCCTACCAATTGGCGCACACGACTTACCAGTACTTCCATATCGAAAGGCTTGAGGATATAGTAAGACGCACCCAGTTGTACTGCACGTTGTGTAATATTTTCTTGACCAAATGCAGTCAGCATAATAATCTTCGGTGCTGGAGATAGATTCATATCCCGCAAGCGTTCTAGTACGCCCAATCCATCGAGGTGTGGCATAATGATATCCAAGATCAACACATCTGGAAGATCTGGTAATTGATCGATCATCTGCAATACTTCTTCCCCATTAAATGCGATACCTGCTACTTCCATATCTTCTTGATTGGAAATATATTCAGCAAGCATATTGGTAAATTCACGATTATCGTCCGCTAATAATACTTTGATATCTGACACGGTATAATTCCTCCTTATGAGTTTTCTTTAACTATGATATAGCGGTTCGTTGGACTTGCATCATTAGACTGTTTGGGAATGATTGAAGACTATATTTGAACTTTAATCACAGTGATCACAAAGTCTTTACAGAAATTTGACTGTTTTGGACTCTTTAGTATAGTTTTCGACATCAACAAGGGTATTCCTGCTGTCGAATGTAAAAAAGCGGATTATTTTTCCATATTTGCTAACTTGGTTGATGAACAGACCTTATCTATATGTATAACACAAAAGGAAGAGCTTTAAGCTCTTCCTTTTGACTTGAGCATCACTTATGCATTTGCTTAGTGTACTGCATACGTAGAGCTATCTTTACGCGCTTCAGCAAGCTTCAACATTTCATGAGCATGATGATTCGTTTTTTCGGTAATCTCTACTCCACCTAGCATACGAGCAAGTTCACCGACACGTCCATCTTCATGAAGCGAAGTTACACGAGTCGCTGTGCGATCTCCAATAATATGCTTTTCGATCAGGTATTGATGATCTGCCATACAAGCTACTTGCGGTAAGTGAGTAATCGAGAATACCTGACAATCAGCAGATAATTTGAACAATTTCTCTGCGATCGACTGAGCTGCCCGACCACTCACCCCTGTATCCACTTCATCGAATACCAGTACAGGGACTTGATCATGACGAGCAAAGATACTTTTCAGTGCAAGCATAATACGTGACAACTCACCACCGGAAGCAATTTTACCCAGTGGACGTAAAGGTTCACCCGGGTTAGGAGAGATCAGGAATTCTGCATTATCGATCCCTTGACGGGTAACGCGAATTGTTCGTCCATTCCACTCTGCTCCATTAGGATCATCAATATAATCCATATTGACACGTAGTGAAGTACGTTCCATTTGCAAATGTTTAAGCTCTGCTTCGACTTGATTAGCCAGTTCATCTGCTGCTTTACGGCGAATCTTACTTAATTTCTCACCGGTCTGAAGCAACTTATCACGTAACCGATCACGACGTTCTGTCATTTCAGCCAGACGTTCGTCTTTATTCTCAAGTAGATCGGTCTCATGTTGAATTTTCTCATAGTACGTTAGAATTTCTTCTACATTGTCTCCGTACTTGCGACGCAGACCAGAGATCTGATTCAGACGAGTCTCTACTTCTTCCAGACGACCTGGATTAAATTCAATATTTTCGCGATAACTACGCAATTGATAAGCAGCATCTTCCAACTGATAAAAAGCCGATTGTAACTGCTCTAGAATTGGGTCTAATGCTTTGGAATCGTAACGAGCTACATCTTCTAGCTGTGAAATAGCGACCGTTACAGAACCCATGCCGCCGTCACCATTGATCGAATGATATCCACCTACGATGGCTTCCATCATTTTTTCACTATGAGATAGACGTAGACGTTCTTCTTGTAATAGATCATCTTCTCCTACTTCAAGTTCTGCTGACGCAATTTCTTCAAGTTGGAAACGGTATAGGTCTAGCATTTGATATGTTTTCTGACTGGTTTCTTGTAGATCACGTAATTCACGTTCTACTTTGGCATAGTCTGCATATTGTTGTTGATATTGAATTTTTACTGGATTGATATCTGCAAATCCGAATGTATCTAGCAAGCTCAGATGACGTTCTGGCTTCATCAAAGATTGGTGCTCATGCTGTCCATGAATATTGACCAGTTGCTCACCGATCTCACGCAACATTGTCAGATTCACTAACTGTCCATTAATACGCGCAGTACTCTTACCACTCGCTGTCACTTCACGGCGAATGACTAGATGTTCTTCTGCGGTTCCCTGAATGCCAAGCCGTGACATCGTATCCCATACCGGGTGATCTCCACGTAGCTCGAATAACGCTTCCATCTCAGCTTTATCATTTCCGTAACGTACCAATTCCGCTGAACCTCGACTACCTGCAATCAGACCTAATGCATCAATAATAATTGATTTACCTGCACCTGTCTCACCGCTCAGTACATGGAATCCTTTATGAAAATAAACGTCGATTTCTTCAACAACAGCCAGGTTTTTAATGCTCAGCATAACTAGCATGAGCCTCACTCCTCTTCGTATAAAAGACTATAGAGCAACGCTTTTAGACCGAGATGGATCAAGCTCATGCTGTTAGGCTGACCGCTTGTGTGCCGAGCCGAACATTAACGTATCCATTACAACGAGATTGATGATTATGAGATAAAGCTCATAATTTGATCAATCACCTGTTGGCTGTCTTCCGGTTGACGGCAAATAATCAGTAGCGTATCGTCTCCTGAAATAGTTCCCATAATCTGAGGCCATTCCATATTGTCGATAAGCGCTGCGATTGAATTCGCTGTACCTGGTAAGAACTTCATAACCACCAGATTAGTTGTAAAATCTACTTGCAAGAAATTGTCCACCAATGCACGCTTTAACTTCTGCACCGGGTTATAACGTTGATCCGTTGGTAATGAATATTTATACCTTCCGTCATCCGTTGGAATTTTGATTAGTAATAGTTCTTTAATATCCCGTGATACGGTTGCTTGTGTTACTTGAAAGCCTGCATTACGCAATGCTTCGACTAGATCGTCTTGAGTTTCGATATCTTGATGGGTGATAATCTCCCGTATTTTGATATGTCGTTGTCCCTTCATAAAGACCTCCGTTTGTGATGTGCTCTCTACAGTCTTAACCTTCCGCTATCTCTATCTGTGTGTATTTATGCACCATACACAGAACATGCTCACATCTTTATTCGTGAACATATACGTATATTCCTTTTTGTGAATGGAAAATACTGTAGATATGAGGATCATTGATCATTAGCCGAACAGATTATCCTATTGTAACATCCAGAACGAGAAGGTCCAAGCTTCAGCGATCTCAATTGAGTCGATTCGCTGTGAAGCATATAGGCTACACTGATAGTGCTAAGCGCTATAGTCGGAACGTTCGTTCTCATTATATAGGAATACCTGTTCGTAAATCAATAGTCTTTTGAAATTAGTTTTTTCTTCCAGTTGAATCAATACATACGAACAAAAAAACCTGAGCTCAGTAACATACACCGAACATCAGGTCTTTGTTGTGTTTGAATCCATATCAATCGATCTTTATTATTTTTACTTTTTAGCAGAACCCCCGCGAAACGTATGAGCCGCTTCAAGTGCGGTCTGCGAAGCAAGTGCAGGAATATCGATAACATCCAGTTGCTCGGCAGTATCGTCTCCTTCACCGGAAGGCAGATACCAGTGAGCTAGAAATTCAATATTCCCTTCTCCCCCGGTAATCGGTGAAAAAGTAACACCTTTCAATACGTATCCGATTTCTCTGGCAAAAGTAAGCACATGTAGCAATACTTCTTCATGAATCTTCGGATCACGTACAACGCCTGTTTTGCCCACTTTTTCACGACCAGCTTCAAATTGAGGCTTAATCAGTGCTGCAATATCAGCAGGACGATCTAGCAAGTCTTTGAGTGGTGGTAACATCAATCGTAACGAGATAAAGGATACATCGATACTTGCAAAATTAGGACGTGGCCCTTCCAGTTGATCCGGTGTCATATAACGGAAGTTCGTCCGCTCCATCACCTGTACTTGTGGATGGTTCCGAAGTGACCAATCAAGCTGGTTGTAACCAACATCAATCGCATATACATATTCGGCTCCATGCTGTAATGCACAGTCGGTAAATCCTCCTGTTGAAGAACCAATATCAAGCATCGTTCGTCCTGTCATCGGGATTTCAAAATGTTTGAGTGCTTTCTCTAGCTTCAATCCGCCACGACTTACATATGGATGAACAGAACCTTTGACATTGAGATCTGTATCCCGAGCGATCTTCATGCCGGGCTTCTCCAGACGTTCTGTGCCTGCATAGACTAATCCAGCCATAATGGCTGCTTTGGCTTTCTCACGACTCTCGTAGTAGCCTTGTTCGACGAGTAAGACGTCAATTCGTTCTTTATCACTTGCCATGATTGGATATCTCCTAGCTTGCAAAATGAGATAACAACATGAAACGAAGCGGACAAAATACTCTCCGCTTCGCTTCTGTTGATCTTATGGTGTATTTATAAAAAGATTAGACTGAGTTTTTGTGAAATGTAATCGCTTCGCCTGGCGCAAGCGCTTTGAGAGCAGTAGCGATATTTTCAGTAGTTAATCCTGCTTCACGTTGTTGGTCTTTGATACTGCCATGTTCGATAAATTCATCCGGTACACCCATGATGCCTACAGCAACATCGTGTAATCCTTTTGAAGCATAAAACTCAAGCACAGCACTACCCATACTACCTGCTTGGGAAGCTTCTTCGACAACAAGCATACGTGTACCTTTTGCAGCTAGATCAAGCAACAATTGCTCATCTAACGGCTTCATAAAGCGCGCATTCACTACCGACACGTTCATACCGTCACGTTTCAGTTCATCGGCTACTTCCAATCCAAGCTGAACCATCGGCCCAGAACCTAGAATTGCGTAACCTTCCCCTTCACGTACCGTTTCCCATTGTCCGATAGGAATAGCTGTTAACACTTGATCCAAAGGAACACCTAAGCCGTTAATACGTGGATAACGGTAAGCGATAGGGCCTTCATTGTAATCAAGAGCTGTTTTCATCATATGACGAAGTTCATTCTCATCCTTCGGCATCATAATAACCATATTCGGGATATGACGCATAAATGCGATATCATATACCCCTTGGTGAGTCTCTCCATCTGCACCGACAAAGCCAGCACGATCAATGGCAAACATTACATTTGCATTGTGACGGCAAATATCATGCACAATCTGATCATACGCACGCTGCATAAATGTAGAATATACCGCATAGACAGGTTTCATGCCTTCCATTGCAAGCGCCGCACACATCGTAGCTGCATGTTGCTCTGCGATCCCTACATCAATCATACGATCAGGGAAACGCGCTGCAAATGGGAACAATCCTGAACCACCCGGCATCGCCGGTGTCACTGCTACAATACGCTCATCTTGCTCTGCAAGTTCGATCAATGTCTGACCGAATACTTCAGTATACATCGGATGACCGCCTGCTGCTTTGAGTACTTGACCGGATTCAATTTTGTATGGCGTAATTCCATGCCATTTGTAGGAATCCGCTTCTGCTGGTAGGTATCCTTTACCTTTGATCGTTACTACATGGATCATTACCGGACCTTCTACATTATCCGCTTGTTGCAACGTTTCCAACAATTTAGGAATATCATGACCATCGACAGGTCCTAGATAAGTGAATCCTAATTCTTCAAATAGTACACCCGATACCATAGCATATTTCAGCGTATCTTTAAGCTTTTCAGCCGTTTTGGCAATTTTATCACCGATTGCTGGAATCTTTTTGATCAATGATTCCATTTCATCTTTAGCACGCAAATAATTTTTATCCGAGCGAATTTTGCCTAGATATTTGTGCATTGCGCCTACGTTTGGAGCAATCGACATTTCGTTATCATTTAAAATAACTGTCAATTTACGTTGCTCATGACCGATATGGTTCAATGCTTCAAATGCCATACCGCCTGTTAACGCACCGTCACCGATAATCGCGATAACTTTGTTATCTTCTTTTTTGAAATCACGTGCAAGTGCCATACCCATAGCCGCAGATAAAGAAGTACTGCTATGTCCGGCTTCCCATACGTCATGTTCACTTTCATTCCGTTTGACAAATCCGCACAATCCTTTATATTTACGCAATGTATCAAAACGATCCATCCGTCCTGTCAATACTTTGTGCACATACGCTTGATGTCCAACATCAAAAATCATTTTGTCTTTTGGACTATCATACAAATAATGAAGTGCCAGGGTGAGCTCCACTACACCCAGATTAGAAGCAAGGTGCCCGCCAGTTGCTGACAATTTTTCGATCAGAAATTGACGAATCTCACCTGCTAAATCGGCTAATTGCTCTGTTGTTAGATCTTTAAGATCACTTGGTTGATGAATCTGTGGAAGCAGCACACCATTTCCCCGCTTTCCTTGTTGAATGCTTATCTACATCCAATTGGTTTTAAAATTATAATGTTTACCTTGCCTAACTTTTCATCTATCTTTTATATTATTATTCACTATATCACAACATTCCATTTTTTTCGAAAATGCCTAAATGGATGTACCTGAATAATGAATGTCTATCCTATATACGTATAGACGAACAAAAATGATCATACCTTGCGATTAATGATCTCTTTTCATCAAATAATCTGCAATTTCGGCTAGTCGTTGTGAATCTGCTAGATTAGCTTCTGCTAATGCTTGCTTCGCACTTTCCGTTAAGCGTTCTACCTCAGCTTGAGAAGCTTCGAGTCCGATAAAGTAAGGATACGTCACTTTTTGAGCTTTAATATCGCTTTGTGTCTTTTTACCCAGTAATGCCTCGTCTCCAATCACATCCAGAATATCATCCTGAATTTGAAACGCTAGACCAAGGTCAGAACCGAAGCGTCGCAAGGCATCCAGCTGTTCTTCAGTTGCCCCGGCTGTACGTGCGCCAGCAGTCAAAGAGAACATAAATAGATCGGCTGTTTTGTGCAAATGAATATATTCCAGTTGAGCAATTTCGGTCATCCCTTGCTCGCCTTCCATATCAGCCACCTGACCGCCTACCATCCCGCGCGGTCCTGCATATTCAGACATATCGCTGATAATCGCTAATACCGCTTCAGCAGGCACACCGGCTTTGGCTGCTTCGGTTACGGTGTAGAACGCTTGCGTTAACAGCGCATCCCCAGCTAAAATCGCCATCGCTTCTCCGTATACTTTATGATTCGTCAATTTACCACGACGATAATCGTCATTATCCATTGCTGGTAGATCATCATGCACAAGTGAATACGTATGCACCATTTCTACAGCACAAGCTACAGGAAGAGCTGCTTGACGGCTTCCGCCCAAAGCTTCAGCGGCGGCAATCACGAATAATGGACGCAGTCTTTTGCCACCTGCCATTAACGAATATTGCATCGATTCTTGTAGATTGACTGGTACACTCCACTCAATCGGTAAAACAAATTTCAGTTGATCGCCCACATAAGTAGCAATCTCTTGCATATATGTTTGTAGATCCGGACGATTAGTCAATACTGCCACCGCTTTCTGATGCATCAAACGGCTTTTTGCGCAGTTCGCCATCTTCCTCTACGATCATTTCGATTTTGCGTTCTACTTGCTCTAACTTCGAACCGCAGACTTGAGACAATTTCATTCCTTGTTGAAAAAGGTCGATTGCTTTTTCCAATGGAACATCTCCATTTTCCAGTTCGGAGACGATTTCTTCCAGACGATCCATTGCTTCTTCGAAGTTTAACTCTTTTTCTTTTTCAGCTTTTGCCATCGGTTGCCGCCTCCTTGATCTCTGTCACCTGACAATTCAATTGTCCATCTTCTACATTGACGATAATAGAATCGCCTTGTTGCACCTGCTGTACGGATTTGACCAATTGTTCTTGTTCGTCATACACCAGACTGTACCCTCTAGCCATCACTTTAAGCGGACTAAGCGCATCTAATTGCTTCATACCGAAGCCTAACTTTTGTTGCTTTTGCCGTAAAATACTGCTCATACGAAGTTCCAGTTGTTGACGTGCTACGTCTGTACGACGACGAGCATAAATCAATTGTTCTTGCGGATTATGACGAGCTAAGCGCTGGTTGAATCGTCCCAGACGATCACGCTGAATATGAGCACGACGCTGTAGACTGCTACTTAACCGTCTTTCTAACATATCTAATCTCGTCATATGTTGAACCAAATGACGTTGCGGATGTAACAACACAGGTGCACGACGTAGACGTTCTAATCGTTCACGTTGACGCTGAGATAGACGTAACAGCCCTTGCTTGAGTTGTCTACGCCGTTGTTCTACTTGAGCGCGTAATTCATTGATATTCGGTACAGCTAGCTCTGCCGCCGCTGTAGGCGTTGCAGCACGAAGATCGGCTACAAAGTCAGCAATCGTAAAGTCAGTCTCATGACCGACCGCAGAAATAATAGGAATCGTTGAAGAAGCGATAGCACGTGCCACGATTTCTTCATTGAACGCCCATAATTCTTCCAGTGATCCACCACCACGACCGACAATCAATACATCTGCTTCTTGCATACGATTGAAATTTTGGATCGCTTTGACGACAGAAGCTCCTGCCCCTTTTCCTTGCACCAGTACAGGGTAGACTTCAATCTTAACGATCGGATATCGTCTACGAATCGTTGTTAAAATATCTCGCACTGCTGCTCCTGTACCGGAAGTAATCACACCGATCACTTTGGGATACAGAGGTAATGGACGCTTACGTGTAGAATCAAAAAGCCCTTCATGCTCCAACTTCTGCTTGAGCTGTTCATAGGCAAGATATAGACTTCCTATGCCATCCGGTTGCATTTGCGTCACATAAAATTGATACTGTCCGTCCCTTTCAAATACAGAGATATTGCCTTTTGCCATCACTCTAGCGCCTTCTTTAGGTATAAAAGGAAGACGCTGATTGTGAGAAGCAAACATAATCGTTTTGATACGACTGCTTTCATCTTTTAACGTAAAATACATATGTCCACTGGAATGATGGGTGAAATTCGAAATTTCACCGCGTAACCATACCTCGGACAACAATGGATCGGATTCCATTTTCATCCGAATATATTTGTTTATTTCTTTGATTGAATAGACTTTTTGCTGCTGCATACCATCAGCCGCCTTCCTTACTTCAAGCCGTGAGCACGTTTCGCAGCGACCAGAGTGTTCTGCATTAACATCGTAATCGTCATTGGGCCTACACCGCCGGGTACAGGAGTAATTGGACCGGATACTTGCTTCGCACTTTCAAAATCAACATCGCCTGCAAGCTTACCGTTATCCAGACGATTTACCCCTACATCGATAACGACAGCACCGGGCTTGATATAGCTAGCATCGACAAAGTTAGCTTTTCCGATCGCTACTACCAGAATATCTGCTTGTTTGGCTAATTCTTTCATATTGCTTGTCCGGGAGTGACACATCGTTACTGTTGCATTTTCACGTTGTAATAGTAGAGATACCGGTTTACCTACAATGTTACTGCGTCCAATGACTACAGCATGTTTACCCGAAATCTCAACGCCTGCACGCTTGATTAATTCAATTACGCCCGCAGGTGTACAAGGCAATAGGCTATCGTCACCAATAACCAGATTTCCTACGCTGATCGGGTGAAAACCATCGACATCTTTTTCTGGAGAAATCGCATTGATAATTGCTTTTTCTTCAATCTGCTCTGGCAATGGAAGCTGTACTAAAATGCCGTTAATATTTTCTTGCTTATTCAATCGATCGACCATCGCTAACAATTCTTCTTGCGAAGTTGTAGATGGTAGACGGTGTACTTCAGAGTAATAGCCAAGATCATGACAAGCTTTTTCTTTATGGCGCACATATACTTGTGAAGCAGGGTCTTCCCCTACCAGTACAACAGCGAGCCCTGGTTGGAAACCTGTTGTTTTCAATTGTTCCATTTCTTGACGGATACCTTCACGAATGTCTTCTGCTATTTGTTTACCATTGATAATTGTTGCTGTCATGATAATCGCTCCTTTACCTGTTCGGAAAATTAAGTTTTATCGTTCAACTGCTTGACGTTTATCGTTGATGTCTGATGATCTTTTACTCTAAAAAATGATTATTCTGCTTCTGTACGTGCTTCTTTTAATTTATCCAGATCTTGAATCATTTTACCCAGTACACCGTTAACGAATTTACCGGATTCTTCTGTACCAAAATGCTTGGACAATTCGATCGCTTCATTGACAGCGACTTTGGCAGGTACATCATTATGGAATACCATTTCATAGACGGCTTGACGCAAAATCTGGCTGTCTACACGAGATAGACGGCTGATCTGCCAGCCTTTCAAATACTCTTCCAATAGGTGATCGATCGCTTCTTTGTTCGTAAATGTACCGTTTACGATATCAAGTACATATGCTTTTAATTTGGCTTCATCACGAATTTCAACTTCAGATTCGTTTTCTTGTGCTGCTTCTTCCAGCAACATTTCGATCGCTTCTTCTGCTTTTACATCGTTCATTTCCATTTGATACAGACTTTGTACAACGATCTCACGTGCTAATCTTCTTTTCATTCTTGGGTTCCTCCCGGTATGGATAAGCAGCTATATCTACATTCAGCCTACTATCCTGTGTACCTTATTATTTTCAATTCATTTATTGTACTCACGACAACCTATTCGCATCTATCGATCTTTCAAGTTCATATCTTCTAGCATACCAAAAAACCTGTCGTACATCATGCCCGGCTGTATAATTTATGATCCAATACGTAGTCCGGGAATGAGGTATGACAGGTTCATTTAAACGGGCGCCAGCGATCCGATATCCACGCATTCACCCGTTCCCAGGGAATGACAGAGCCTAATCGCATATCTTTATGCTTGCCGACGCTATAGCCTATGAACACTAACAGTGCAAAGAACAACATATCCCAAAAACCAACTACCACATATAATACTCCGAACAAAAGACCTGCGGCTACACCTGTTATCCGTCCTCCGTGAGTTTCCCAGATCGCTTTCCATATCATAAGGAGAACTCCCTTCTACTCCACTCTGCTTTTGAATGCAGGAGATTGAACGATATTCGCTATAAACACCGATACCGAGGATACCGGAATACCTGTAATTTCTTCGACCTGATCATGAACCGATTTTTGCATATTTTCCGTCAGTTCTGGAATAGAACTTTCTCCGTCTACGATCGCTCTAATCATAATTTCAAGACCCGATTCGATCACCCGCACACGCGTTTTGACATCACGTACACCACGCGAACGTTCGGCTACTTTGAGGCACATATTTTCTACCGTTTCCAGTGAAATCTGAATATCCCCAAATTCTGTACGTTGATGCACCGAATGATGATGTCCACGCTCTGAACGCACAGATAGATAGAAAAAGCGGATACTTAGCAAAAATAAGATTACAGCTACAATCACAATCGTAATATACAGATTTTGTTCGTTACGATCATTCAATTCTACAGGCACTTTGCCACTTAGTAAAAGGATTGCAAGCACAGACAAGATTCCAATGCTCAGACTGTAAATAAATAAAAGCAGTCTGTCTATAATTTTAGCCAAGAGTGTGCAGCCCCTTTACATTATAGTAAACATAGTAAACCCCTGACTGTTACGTCGGGGGTTTATGATTGCTTTTCGTACTTATTTGACCCGCTGTGAAAATTCCACTTCTTCGCTTCTGCTCTTCTCTGTCGTCTCTAAATGCACATCATGAATCTGTACATTTACTTCAACTACAGTTAGACCAGTCATCGTTTCAATAGAACGTTTGACATTACGCTGAATCTCAGCTGCTACTTCAGGTAGACGATGTCCATAATGAACAATCACAGAGACATCTACAGCTGCTTCACGTTGTCCTACTTCTACTTTTACACCACGGGAAAGATTTTTGCGACCGAGCAATTCAGCAATACCACCGGCAAAGCCGCCACTCATGCCTGCTACACCTTTTACTTCAATTGTCGCTAGACCTGCGATCACTTCAATGACCTCGGGAGCAATCTGAATCTCACCTATATCTGTCCGCTCAAATTCAGTCGGTAACGTACTCATATTTATCTATACACCTCCTGCTAAGTAAACTAAATATAACATGTGAATGATTCATTGACAAACAAGCTTAGACTTCGTTTTCCTCAAGGAACTTGATGTCAAAATCGCCACGTACAAATGTTTCATGATTCAATAGACGCATGTGGAAAGGAATCGTAGTATAAATACCTTCAATCGCAAATTCATCTAAAGCACGTTTCATTTTGGCAATAGCTTGCTCACGAGTTGGAGCCCAGACAATCAACTTCGCGATCATAGAATCATAGTAAGGACTGATCGTATATCCTGGATATGCGCCACTATCTACACGTACACCCGGACCACCTGGTGGTAAGTAGAAATCAATCTTACCTGGACTTGGCATAAAGTTACGTTCAGGATCTTCGGCATTGATACGACATTCCATAGACCATCCGTTGATCACTACTTCATCTTGACGGAAAGAAAGTGGATTGCCTTCTGCTACAGAAATCATTTCCTGAATCAAATCTATTCCCGTTACCATTTCAGTAACTGGATGTTCGACTTGAATACGAGTATTCATTTCCATAAAGTAAAATTGTCCATCTTCTCCAAGCAAGAATTCCAGTGTACCTGCACCTGAATAATTAACAGCAACAGCAGCACGTACAGCCGCTGCTCCCATTTCTTCGCGTAATTCAGGAGATAATACAGGACAAGGTGCTTCTTCAACCAATTTTTGACGACGACGTTGTACCGAGCAATCACGTTCACCTAAATGAACCGCATTACCATGTTTGTCTGCAATAATCTGCACTTCCACATGCTTCATCGACGTTAAATATTTTTCTAAATAAACGCCACCATTACCAAACGCTTTTTGCGCTTCTTGTTGAGCAGCTGTGATTTGCTTGATTAGTGATTCTTCGTCTTCTGCAAGGCGAATCCCTTTACCTCCACCACCTGCGGTAGCTTTGATAATGACAGGGTAACCAATCTCACGCGCGATCACGATCGCTTCGTCCATATCTTCTACGATTCCGTCAGAACCCGGAATAACCGGTACGCCTGCGGCAATCATCGTACGCTTCGCTTCAGACTTATCACCCATACGTGTAATCGCATCTGGTGATGGTCCGATAAACGTAATATTGCAAGATTCACAGATCTCTGCGAAATCTGCATTTTCAGCTAAGAAACCATAACCCGGGTGAACAGCATCGCATTCAGTCAATGTCGCAACACTCATTAAGTTGGTTAAGTTTAGATAGCTATCTTTGGATAAAGTCGGCCCGATGCAGTATGCTTCATCAGCCAACCGTACGTGCAATGATTCGCGATCTGCTTCAGAATAGACAGCTACAGTAGCTATGCCTAGTTCGCGACAAGCACGGATAATACGAACCGCAATTTCTCCACGATTCGCTATCAGTATTTTATGAAATTTCATTTTACGTTTCCTCCTCCGGGATTTGGCAAAAGCAATGTCTTGCTTATTCCGGTTTTACTAAGAATAATGGCTGTCCGTATTCAACAAGCTGTCCGTTTTCTGCCAAAATCTCTACAATTGTTCCTTTAGTCTCTGCTTCAAGCTCATTCATCAGCTTCATCGCTTCGATAATACATACAGTCGATTTATCGTTGACTTGATCACCCGTGCTTACAAAAGGAGCCGCTTCTGGTGAAGAAGAACGATAGAACGTTCCAACCATAGGCGATACAATGGTATGTAAAGAAGGGTCTACTTCCGGAGTAGTCGGTGCTGCCGCTGGGGTAGCAGATGTTGGTGCTGTTACAGGCGCTTGCACCGCTTGAGGTGTAGCTACTGGTGCACTTGCCGCTTGCTGTACATATACAGTCTCAGCTTTGCTTGGCTTACGAATCACTAAACGTGATCCTTCATTTTCGATTTCTACTTCTTGTACAGATGTCTCGTCTACCAATTGAATCAATTCTTTAATTTCATTTAAGTTAAACATCTATTTTTCACTCCTTTAGCTTCATTGCCCGTTGTACACGGAAAGTTACACATAACGCTATGTATTATAGCACATTCATTAAAAAGGCGTGAACATCTTTGTTCACGCCTTTTTAATAAAGAATCCATCTACCAATTATCTGGCAAACAACTCCTTATTGATTTTCAATTTTGCGATTGGAAGATTAACCAATGCTCTACTCTTCATCTTGCGGAATTATTCGACCGATGCGGACAAGCAGACCACTAGGATCACTCACTGCAAATTCGTATACTCCCCAGGGTTTTACGCAAGGTGTTCCTTTTTCGATAATCAAATCACTTACCTGTGCAGCTATCTCATCTACATTTTCCACATACAAATATAAACCGAAAGGATTGTCTTCGACTGTTTTGGGCCAATCTGGTACATAATTCAAATGCAGATGCCAACCACGTCTATCAGACAGAATACGGTAATGACCATAATCATGGAGTACATCAAACCCTAATCGCCTATAGAAAGCTTCACTCTTATCAAGGTCTTGGCTCGCTATAATTGGAACGGAATAATGATTCATACAGCTTCCTCCCTTATAAACAGCATTGCATCTAGGTTAGCCTTGCATCGTAATAATCTCTTTCAAATTTTATAAATGTTATGCTTTATTATGCAGTTGTATCGCAATACAATTCATTTAACGACGATCTTGAGGGCCGCCCACAAATGCTTGTTCTTCGGTATCCAGACCATATGCTGTATGAAGTGCAGCCACTACATCTTGCAAGCGACTTGCTTCGATTACGCAGGATACTTTGATCTCAGATGTACTCACCATCTTAATACTAACTCCCTGTGCAGAGATGGCAGCGAACATTTGCGCAGCTACACCCGGGTGACTGACCATACCTGCACCAACAATTGATACTTTCACTAGATCAATTTCAGAAGTGACTTCACTGAAAGGAAGTTCGCTACGCAAGCTTTCCATAACTGCAAGTGCACGTTCACGATCTGCTAGACTTACTGTATAAGAAAAGTCTGCTTTACCATCTAACACACCGCTCTGTACGATAAGGTCAACGTCTATTTTGGCAGTTGCGAGTTCTCCAAACATTTTCGCAAGTACTCCCGGTAGATCAGCAACGCCACGGATTGTAAGACGTGCTACATTTTTGTCATAAGCAATGCCGTTAACGACTGCTCCCTGTTCCATAGTTGTCTCCTCCTTCACAACGGTTCCTTCATTATAGTTAAAGCTAGAGCGCACAACGAGGCGTACATTGTTATGCTTGGCGTATTCTACAGCACGCGGATGAAGTACCGCTGCCCCTAAATTCGCCAGTTCTAGCATTTCGTCATAAGATATCTCTTGCAGTTTGCGAGCACATTTCACAATACGTGGATCAGTGGAATAAATACCATCAACATCGGTGTAAATTTCACAAGTATCGGCATTAATAGCTGCTGCAAGTGCAACTGCTGTTGTATCTGATCCTCCGCGTCCAAATGTTGTAATCTCGCCTTCTGCTGTGATTCCCTGAAATCCCGCTACGATCACGATTTTACCTGCTCCGATCGCTTTAAGTACACGTTCAGGCTGAATATTACGTATGCGTGCCTTGCCATGTTCCGCTTCTGTCTCAAAACCTGCTTGCCAACCGGTGAAAGATACGGCTTCTCTACCTAGATGCTGAATCGCCATCGATAACATCGCCATCGAGATCTGTTCACCTGTCGTCATCAACATATCCATTTCACGAGCAGGTGGATTCGGATTGAGCAGACGTGCCTGATCAATCAAATCATCTGTAGTATCTCCCATTGCCGAAACAACGACTACACAGTCGTGTCCTTCATCTTGCTTCTCAATAATGCGCTTTGCTACACGTTGCATGCGCTCGGTATCCCCGACGGAACTACCGCCGAATTTCATGACATACAAAGCCAAGACCTCTTCACTCCCTACTTGATACGGGTATATTATCTCTACAATATTTTACCCGGATTGAACAGCGTATTTAGGCGTTTCATACATAATAATGCATGAACATGCTTAGTCTTTAACAGTATAATACGAGAACGCGTTAAGTACTACCCGTAAATTAAAAAAGCTACACTAGAATGTTTACTCTATGTTAAATCCTTTTCTATTTAATTTCCATTGATTTCTAACTGATTGTAATAGATCAGTATGTTTTGTAATCTTGATTAGACACATATCTTTATCAGCAGCAGGTTCATAACCAAATTTGATAGACGGTATATGATAAAGTTGTATTAATTTTTGAAAATAATTAAGCATATGTAAGCATTTCATCGTGTCTAATACACCTTCGTAACTCAACTCAGTCTCTACAAAATTAAATTCTACAGTGATGTATTCTGCATCTGAAGAAATGATAAGCAATACCTCTTTTAACTCTGTTCCTAGTTCAAGAACTTCAAACAATATTGTTCCGGTACCTGGATTTAATAAAAATGCCGAGAAAGAATATATATCATCAAACTCTATATCTTTAGTAGTCGTCTGATCATAGAAGTGGGAAGATTTTATACTTGCTGAGATAATGTCTAGTTCATCTGTTAATAGCTTATCTATATAAGAAATATGTATATCAAACACAACTTCAAGATTATCCATCTTCTATACTCCTTATTGTATTTTATTCTAAAAAAAGAATGAGCAGGCATTAAAGCCACTCATTCTTTTGATGGTACATATAGTAAGTACTACGCGCGAGAAACGTATTTACCTTCACGAGTATCGATGATTAGAACGTCACCTTCGTTGATAAACATAGGAACTTGAACCGTATGTCCAGTTTCTAATTTCGCATTTTTAGTTGCGCCTGTTGCAGTGTTACCTTTGATTCCTGGCTCTGTTTCTGTAACAGCTAACTCTACGCTTGTTGGCAAGTTAATTCCAAGAATTTCACCTTGATAGCTAACGATGTTAACTGTCATGTTTTCTTTCAAGAATTTCAATTCCCATTCCAATTGCTTGGAGTTCAATTCGAATTGATCGTAAGTTTCGTTATCCATAAATGCATGCTCGTCACCACTTGCATACAAGTATTGAACTCCACGGTTTTCGATTTGAGCACGAGCAATCGTTTCACCTGCACGGAAAGTACGTTCTACTACGTTACCGTTACGCAAGTTTCTCAATTTAGAACGCACGAATGCTGCGCCTTTACCTGGTTTTACGTGTTGGAATTCCAAAACGGAATAAATATTACCTTCTACTTCTACGGTCAAACCTGTTTTAAAATCATTTACTGAAATCAAAATAACGCCTCCTCAGATGTGGTAAAGCTGGTCTCTTGCATAATTCTATGAAGCCTATATATTGTACTATACCCCATAACAATCGGATACTATATCATCATATACAGGTATTTTATTCGGCAAAAGATAGTCATCATCCTGCATGACAGAACAATCTTTTCGTTATACCGGTAAAATCGTAAGTTCTTTGGTGGAATGAGTTAATACTCGAATACCATCTTCTGTGATTAATACATCATCTTCAATACGCACGCCGCCAAACCCTGGAATATAAATGCCCGGTTCTACGGTTACCACCATACCTGGAGATAATACCGTATCGCTCATTTTAGACAAGCGAGGCTCTTCATGCACTTCCATACCGATACCATGACCTGTGCTATGTCCAAATGCTTCACCGTAACCATGAGAAGCAATAACATCACGTGCCAGTGCATCTGCATCTCTACCGCTCATACCTGGTTTTAAGTGTTTAAGCGTATTCAGTTGTGCTTCTAGAACGATATTGTAAATTTCAAGATGCTTTTCAGTGGGTGTACCTACAAATACAGTACGGGTTAGATCAGATACATAGCCTTGATAAATTGCACCAAAGTCTAAAGTAACAAATTCATTTTCACCGATTACTTTTTCGCTTGCTACGCCATGAGGCAAAGCAGAACGTTCACCTGAAGCGACAATCGTCTCAAATGAAGTCCCTGTTGCTCCTTGACGGCGCATAAAGGATTCCATTTCAAGTTCGATTTCTTGCTCTGTTACACCTGGTTTGATGTAGTTCAGGATATGGCTAAATGTGCGATCTGCGATATCAGTCGCTTTTTCGATAATAGCAATTTCTTCAGCGTCTTTGAAATTACGAATCTCTTCCATGATGCCGGATACAGGAACCAGCTCCACTGGTGCTAAATGTTTGCTGTACATTGCATATCTGCTATAAGGCACCAAATCTTGTTCAAATCCAAGCTTACTGATATTGCCTTTGGACAACAATTCTTTCATCGTATCGACTACATTTGCCGAATGTTCGACAACTGAAAAAGCTGTGGCTTGTTCTGGCGCTTGAGTCATATAACGGAAATCAGTCAATAAGTAAGCTTCCTGTGCAGTCACTAACACATAACCCGCAGAACCTGTAAACCCTGTCAAATATCTGCGATTCACACTACTTGTAATTAACAATGCCTCTAATTGTTGCTCTTGCAT
Source organism: Paenibacillus kyungheensis (assembly GCF_028606985.1). Taxonomy (NCBI): domain Bacteria; kingdom Bacillati; phylum Bacillota; class Bacilli; order Caryophanales; family Paenibacillaceae; genus Paenibacillus; species Paenibacillus kyungheensis. Next base: position 3,411,640 of record NZ_CP117416.1, read on the forward strand.
TGCTTGACGTAACTTATTTAAACGTTGTGTACTCAATTACATCTCTCCCCTTCAGCATTTTAGAATAAAATACGACTTCTGCTAGTGAAATCAAAAATAATCTTTGCAAAGCAAAATATCTTACCTTCGCTTGGTTCTTTGTATCGTCGTATTGTGATCATTTTGGACAAATGTAAACTGAGAAATAGCCAAAAATTATTTTACCATACGAATTGCAATTTTGAGAATAGGCAGTACAATATCTTATCTGTTCTCTTTAGGCTTTCTCATAGTGTATTCTGGTAAAAATCAGCTAAATCCGCTACAATTAAAGGATAAGCTTATTTCTATCTATGATCAATGAACAGATAAGCTTGATCAGGCATTTCGTGAGTCACGATAATGTCGAACTACGGAAGGGTGACTATACTTGTCAAAACAATCTGCTCCTCCGAGCTATGGCGGCCAAGCAGTAATAGAAGGCGTTATGTTCGGTGGAAAAAATGTGAATGTGACCGCTGTAAGACGTAAAGATGGTAAGATCACCTTTTTAGAAGTACCTAGACAGGATAAGTCATGGGTCAAAACATTACGCCGCATTCCATTGTTGCGAGGAATTATAAGTTTGATTGATTCAAGTGCCAAAGGCTCCAAACATCTGAACTATGCTGCTGATGCTTATTCCGAAGATCAGATGAGCCCTGAAGAATACGCAGAGCAGAAGCAAAAAGAAGAATCGAAAATGAGTCTTAGTATGATGCTTGGTGTGGCAGTAGTCGGTATTCTTTCTTTAATCGTAGGTAAGCTTGTTTTTACACTGGTTCCTGTATTTGTCGAAAGTTTATTATTTGGAAAAGCTTTTGACAATCATGCACTGCATACGTTGCTTGAAGGAGTTATCAAAATTGTTCTGCTGTTGATCTACCTCTGGGCGATCTCACAGACACCTATGATTAAGCGACTGTTTCAGTATCATGGTGCTGAACACAAAGTTATTACAGCTTATGAACATGGTGAAGAATTAACACCGGAAAATGTGCAAAAGTATAGTCGTCTGCATTATCGCTGCGGAAGCAGTTTTATTATATTAACCGTTATTATCGGAGTGATTATCTACGCACTATTCAGTTGGGATAGTCTAACCGAGCGTATTATCCAACGTATCGTTTTGTTGCCTGTCGTGATTGGTGTATCGTTTGAATTTTTGAAATTTACAAATAGCTTGCGTGAAGTACCTGTATTGCGCTATTTGGGATATCCCGGATTGTGGTTACAGTTGTTAACAACAAAAGAACCGACACTGGATCAAATTGAAGTCTCTATTGCTTCATTCAACCGCATGCGTGAATTAGATGCTGCTCTTGAACAACAGCATGTTCATTCTGCTGTTACCACTTCTTCGCCTGACCCTGTGAAAGGATGATAAAAATGAGAAAATCACCTGTTCAACTGATTGTTTTTGGAGTAGCTATGTTACTGGGTGCGGTCGGGCTGTTTCTTGAAATATTCCAAATGGTGGCTTCTCCTGCAACATATAATTGGGCGAATCTTATTGTACCGATCATCTTAATTGTTGTATTGTTTTTGGTTCTGCGTTCTACTTCTGGTATGTCTGGTCGAAGTTACAATGGCCCCAAAGTCAAACCTTCTGCACGCACCATGGCTAAAATGAATGGATCACAGAAAAATAGCTACAAAACAACTTCTGCTAGACCATCCAGCAGTCATTCATCCAAACCGAAAAAGAGCTATCCTTTTCAAGTGATTCAAGGCAATAAAGGAAAAGATGATGATGAAGCTCCTAAATTTCACTAGATTAATGAATAGATTCCAGATCCGTTCAGTATAACAATTATTATCATAAAGCTATTTATATCTATAAAAAAAGCATGACTTTTCCTTCTTACCGAGGAACAGATCATGCTTTTTTTACTATCTAGGTATTATGTTCTCAGATTTTAATGTTCTATATTTATCCATGTTGCTTTTTTAATCAAAAAAAGGGATTCTATCGCCTCAGTATCTGGCTGATAAAATCCCTTTTTTGTGATCTTATACTATCTTATAATCCCCAGTATGAACGTAATTTTGCTAATACGCCTTGCGGATTCTTTTTCAAATCTTTAGCACTGAAGAAGATACTACCTTTGATATTGCTGTATTTCTCATTGTATTTGAGCTGGTTAATGATTTCATTAGAACTGCTCCAGCCGATTTCTGGTGTACTGATTTTGTAAAGCGCCTGACCGATATACAGATCGACACCTGTATTTTTGGTTTCATTTGCCCACCAGTCTACCACTTTATCATAACGAGCTACAGGAAGTGTCATGCTCCAGTATACTTGCGGAGCAATATAGTCGATCCAACCATTTTTGATCCATGTGCGGGTATCTGCATACGTTGTATCGTAAGCTGTTACGCCTGCTTTGGTATCTGAACCTGTAATATCTGAAGATTTGTTACGCCATACACCAAATGGGCTGATTCCGAACTTCACAGCAGGTTTGGAATTGTGAATCGATGTATTTAGTTGTTGAACAAAACTGTTGATATTCCCACGACGCCAATCCGCTTTTGTTTTGAACTTACCACTGTTGTAACTAGCATAAGTGCTATCATCGCCAAACTTGTTCGAAGCGGTCTCTGAATATGGATAGAAATAGTCATCCAAATGTACACCATCAATATCATAGTTATTCACAACTTCCATCACTGTATCAATAACCGATTGACGAGCAGCTGGAATTCCCGGGTTCAAATAATATTTATTATCGAACTTTATCACCCAGTCAGGATGTTTGAGTACTACATTGTTGCTTGCCAATTTGCTTGTATTCGCATCGGTTGTTGCACGGAACGGGTTAAACCATGCATGGAATTCCATACCGCGTTTATGAGCTTCAGCAACCATATACTCTAATGGATCATATCCAGGATCTTTGCCCTGTGTTCCGGTTAGATATTTTGACCATGGCATCAGTGAAGATTTGTACAATGCATCTCCAGCAGGACGAACCTGTACGAATACTGCATTAATCCCCATACCTTGTAGATCATCTAACAATTTTGAAAATTCTTGCTTTTGCTTGGTTGCACCGGATGTAGCCGGCCAGTCTAGATTGTAGACAGTAGAGATCCATGCACCACGAAGCCCATCTTTGGCTACGGTGCTCGTTGGAGCTTTTCCACTATTACTATTATCTGTTGTTCCTGTATTGGTAGTAGGTGGTGTAGAAGGCTTGCTACTGTTATTTTTACTACCTGTACCTTGATAGCTACTTGTTGCTAGATTTACCGTTTGGTTGGCTTGATCCCAATTAACATCAAGACCGAGACCTTCCCCGATAAAACGTAGCGGAACCATCACACGACCGTTTTTCATTTCAACCGAAGCATCTAAGCTAACCGATTTGTTATTGATCGTAGCGGTATTCTGACCGGAAGTCAGTACCAGCACTTGCTTATCGCTGGTAATCGTAACAGTACTTGTCGATTGATTCCAGGCGATTTTGGCTTTTAAATTTTCGCTCACTAAGCGCAAAGGAACCATCGTTACATTGCTCTTGCTGGTTATGTAAGGAGCAGCATCCCCTTGTATCTGTTCTCCATCTAGCATGATCTTAATATCCGAATCTGCGGCGTGAAGTGTACTACTGATCGAAGGGACAATCATCAACATGACTAAAAATACAGCGATAAAACGAACCATTTTCATAAATTCAAACCTCCAGTAAATCGTTGCTTGGTGCTTATAACATTAGACGACTGACAGTTACCAAAGTTGCGAACAAAATAAAAGACATCTGCCAAGTGATCGACAGATGCCTGCCTTACGAGTCGCTAATCAGCTCTTTTTGTAGATTCTGTAGCGCTTCCACACGTGACGGATCACGACGGAAATATTCTAGCAATGTTTCAATTTGAGTGATCGAATTCCAACTCAGGTGATGCTCTATACCTTCTACATCTTTGTATATATAATCCGGGTTAACACCGATAACATTCAGGAAATCTTCGAGTAATTGATGGCGCTCTACAAGGCGTTTGCCCATCTTTTTCCCTTTGCTTGTCAGCACTAATCCCCGGTACTTCTCATAAATCAAATATTCATCTTTATCTAATTTTTGGATCATCTTTGTAACGGACGAAGGATGTACTTCTAACCCTTCTGCAATATCCGAGACACGCGCATATCCCTTTTGATCGATTAATTTATAAATGCGCTCTAAATAATCCTCCATACTGGGCGTTGGCATCTTGCTCCCCCTTTTTCACTACGTACTGTATTCATTTGGCAAATATTGATTCAATAATCATACATTTAATTCGCATGAGTTGGCAAGTTTTGCACGCGATTCAAACGATAGAAAGAACCTTCCATGTGTACACCATATATGCTGTTCCACGGAAGGTCTTTACTTATCTTTTGAAAATACTTTTACTTCACAATAGCACCGTTCGGCATACCGTCTGGAACTGTAGCTAGTGTCAATTGATCGCCATGAGAAGCCGCTAAAATCATACCTTTAGATTCTTCTCCGCGTAATTTCACAGGCTTAAGATTAGTGACGCAGATGACTTTGCGTCCTACTAATTCTTCCGGTGTGTAGAACTTCGCAATACCAGATACAACCTGACGTTGCTCTGTACCTAGATCCAATTGTAATTTAAGCAGTTTGTCTGCCTTTTTAACTGGTTCAGCAGAGATCACTTGAGCTACGCGCAGTTCGACTTTGGCAAATTCGTCAATACTGATCTCAGGCGCTTGTGACTCTTCTACTTCTACAGGTGCAGAAGCTGGTGTAGTTGTTGGTGCAGTTTCAGTTGCTGCTGTTAATACGCCACCCATCGCTTCTACGATATAAGCTACTTCTTCTTTGCTATCTAGACGAGGGAAAATAGGGTCACCTTTAACAACAGTCGTACCTGCTGGAATCTGACCATACGTACGAATACTTTCCCAAGCGGTAAGTTCGCCTTCTGTAATCCCAAGTTGTGCCCAGATTTTTTTCGGTGCACGTGTTAAGAATGGTTGCAATAACACAGAAACGATACGCAAAGTCTCTACAAGATGATACATCACCGAATCCAATTGCGGTTGATTAGCTTCGTCTTTAGCAAGTACCCACGGTTGCGTCTCATCAATATATTTGTTAGTACGACTAATCAACTGACTGATCGCTGTTAGAGCTACAGAAAATTCAAGATTTTCAAACGCATTTTCTACTTTCTCGATTGTTTGTGCAGCGATATCTTCTAATGTTCCATCCACTTCAAGTAGACGACCTGGATAAGCAGGAATAGTACCACTACAATACTTATCGACCATAGCTACCGAACGATTAAGCAAGTTACCTAGATCATTCGCCAAATCTGAATTGACACGATCGACAAAGCTCTCCGGTGTAAATGTACCATCAGAACCAAAAGGTACTTCACGTAGCAAATAATAACGCAGAGAATCTAGACCATAACGATTGATTAAAGTTACCGGATCAACCACATTGCCTTTGGACTTGGACATTTTACCGTCTTTCATCAATAACCAACCATGTCCAAATACTTTTTTAGGTAATGGTAGATCTAGCGCCATCAACATAATCGGCCAATAGATTGTATGGAAACGAACGATTTCTTTACCTACCAGATGAATATCTGCTGGCCAGAACTTGTTGAATAATTCTGGATTATCTGTTCCATAGCCTAATGCTGTAATGTAGTTAGAAAGTGCATCGATCCATACATACACAATATGCTTAGGATCTCCTTTAACTTGTACGCCCCACTCAAACGTAGTACGGGAAACTGCCAAATCTTCAAGTCCCGGCTTGATAAAGTTATTGATCATTTCATTTTTACGGGATTCAGGTTGAATAAATTCAGGGTTATCTTGATAGTATTTCAATAGACGATCTGCATATTTGCTCATACGGAAGAAATAAGATTCTTCTTTAACCAATTCTACAGGATGTCCACTATCCGGACTTTTCCCTCCAATAACCTCGCCATCTGCATTACGCTCAATATCGACAATTTGCGTCTCTGTATAATAGGTCTCATCTGGAATACTATACCAGCCTTCGTATTCACCTTTATAAATATCACCTTGTTTGAGCAAACGATCAAAAATTTCTTGAACTACAACTTTATGGCGCTCTTCCGTGGTACGGATAAAATCGTCATACGAAATATCTAATTGATCCCACAATTTTTTGATTCCTTCTACTACACCATCAATAAATTGTTGTGGAGTCTGCCCTTTTTCTAACGCTTTACGTTCGATCTTTTGTCCATGCTCATCTGTTCCTGTAAGATAACGAACATCGTATCCTCTTAGGCGTTTGTAACGAGCCATCGCATCACCGGCTACAGTTGTATATGCATGACCGATATGCAATTTGTCGCTCGGGTAATAGATTGGTGTTGTCAAATAAAAAGTAGGTTTGGCTGACATTATAATTCCTCCTTAAATATGTTGAAATTGCTATGTTCTCATTTCCATATCTGGACGCAAAAAAGCCCCCGCCCCTATATGGGACGAGAGCATAGACTCACGCGTTACCACCCAAATTCTCTACTCCTTTACAGAAGTAGACTCTTTCAGTCTTTTGCAGACTGCCCATTAACGCTGGTTCACGCTGAAGCCTTACATATGTATACGTGACATATGCTTGACTACAGTTCCTCCTGGACCATATTCGATGACGCTAACCATACCGGTTCCCAGCTACTCCGGCTCTCTGTACTGGTGCATTTTTCATCTACTTATCCATTCACAGGAAATAATATTTGATGTTATGAATATACCGAACTTCCAAATCACCTGTCAAGCATTTTGCTGTTCCTGATTAGTGACTGAAGAAGATGTATCCTTCGATTTGGCAGGCGGTACAGGGTCGAATCCTCCTGGATGAAAAGGATGACATTTCCCTATCCGTCTGGCAGCTAATCCTACACCTTTGACGACACCATGAATATCAATTGCTTCTAAAGCATACTGAGAACAAGTCGGATAAAAGCGACATGTTGGTGGTTTGAGTGGTGAAATGAATTTGCGATACACATGGATCGGCGCCTGAACCGCACGACGACTCAATTTGCGCTTCACTGGCTTTTACCTGCAGGCTCATGAGTATCATATTCATGAGACATCAATTTAGATGGTTTGAGATGTAGAGTGGGACCTTCTTTGCCATCTCCAGCACCCATTTCTTGACGACAATCTTTACAATATCCAAACACTTCAAATTTGTGTTTGACCACTTCAAATTGTTCAGGCATATCTGTCATATCCATCGGGCAAAAAGCAATCGGATACGTTTTTTCACATTGTAAGCAGATCATATGATGGTGATGATGATCTTGACTGCAATGACTTTTAAATTTGACACCATCTTCAAAAACGATCTGTTCTAATACACCTAGCTCCTGCATCACACGCAAATTGCGATAGACCGTATCAAAGCTAAGCCCACTGTACTTTTTACCCATATAGTCATATACATCTTTAGCGGTCAGATAACCGGGAGCTTCTGCAAATAAACGTGCTAATGTGCGACGTTGATCTGTAATTCGCAACCCTTGTGCTGACATCGTATCGATGATTTGTTCTGTCGACAGCATGAGTTATTCCTCCTGTCCTAATCTATCTTTTATCGTTTACATGAATTATTGTATTATTCGTAATAATAACTATTATACAACATAACGGTGTGCGATGCGTAATTATTCGTCAAAAGTTTATGGCGATTACGTTACTAATTGAAGCGTATTGGAACATCATTACACATTTCTCCATCATGCCTTATTTGAACACAATCGTCAATTGATTCTAGTAAAAGTTAATGATTATATCAAAACAAGCAAAAAAGCCCGAATCAGTAAAAACTGACCTGGGCTTTTTGATAAAACGATTATTGTTTTTTAGCTGGCAATTGTGTGAATAACAAGTTGACTGGCAAGTTACTACCAGGCGCTGCTGTAAACCACAATTCTACTGCTTCTGTATCTAATGTTCCTGTACGATAAAGCACAACATTATCATTCGCTGTTGTTGCTGCACCGTTATTTTTAATTGCTGTGATTGCTCCATTTACATACATGTAACCAGAGTAACGACCACCACGAGCATTAAAGGAAATCATTGTGTTAGGTGCAACCATATCTAACTTGATTTTGTATAACACACCGAAGTTACCTGCGTTAGAAGCTTCAGTCATTGACAATGGATCTGTACCCATTAAGTTAGGGTCACTATTATTGTCTCCGATAGGCATACGAACTGTTGTGTTACCGATCAAGTCAGCTACATGAATATTACGTACAGCATTGTCATACGTACCACGGTTATGAATACCATCGCGGTCCAATTTAGGTTCT